>JASJBY010000003.1 GCA_030066245.1 Gammaproteobacteria bacterium | reverse complement strand
TGGTGAGGCGAAAGAGAGTAAAGGTCCGGTGGACCTTTACGCCGCCGAACGGGTTGCCCATGGATGGGCAACCCTGGACCATCTAGCGTAGCGGGAACGCGAAGCGCGGATGGAAGGGGGACCGGTCAAGATGCGAAGCCAGAGTGGGCCAAGAGCCGAATAGGACAGGCTTTTAAAAGGAAGGCCGGCTCGGTCAAGCCAATGTGCTGAGTTTGCCGACATAGTCTGCGCTCCGAGGTCCGCCTGGTGAGAAATCCGGGCTAACGGCTAGCGACCCGAAGCCCGCCTCAACGGGGCAGGCGGGCGGCGTCCACGAATGTTCCAAACGACGAGATATCAGTCAGCCTCAAGGTGGCAGGCTCTTGCCGCTCGATGATCAGGTGAAAGCGGGAAATCTCCTGGTACCGGGAGTCCAGCATGACATCATTATCGATATGACGTCCGATGCTGGAACGGGACGATGGAAGGTGGTGGGATACGCCCCGCTCATCGACCAGCTCCAGCTCCTCTTCCCGCACCTTCAGCTCGAAACGATGCGAAGCCAGAAACACTAGCAGCGACTCGCCCTTCCGCAGCTTCAGCCGCACGGTTTCTTTCTCCGGTAGCCGAGCATACTTATCCGATGCCATCGGCATGGCTGCGACCCGGGTCATGCCAAAGGCATCCGTCTGCTTCAGCGATGCGGCCGCTCTTTCGTCGGGACCGCCCAGGGCTTTGCCCATGTCGCCGGCGAGCTTGCCGACTTGGCCTGGCTGCTTGCGGCGAGAGCAGATGAAATTGAGGAGCTCTTTCCTGAAGCTCAGGTACTCCAGGTACTTGGACAGCGCCACCCGTTTGTGTATTTCGTAACCCGCCCCCTGGCGGCTCAACGCCTGAACCAAGCTGCGCCAGTCATGGTCCCGGGAGAAGGCCTTGGGATCGAGGGCCCGCATGAAAGGCCCCAGGTTGTCCGGCTGCTTTTCGCAGCGATCAAGCAGAGTCGTAAAACGCCGCTCAACTTCCTCGATAACCCGCGCCTGCTGTTCCAGCTCTGCATTGGAGCAGGACAGGAACTCGACGATGCGCTCCGGTGGAACCTTGGTACGCTGCGAGAGATTCGCTTCGAAGGCGTTAAGACTACTGCCCAGAACGGTATCCAGCTGTTCCTTTCCTTGGCTTGCCTCGCTAGTGGTCATCTGTCTGGCACCTCGACTCGTTGCCCGGGTTTGCGTCCACCTGGCGGGCCATGCCTGACCATGCGTCCACAGACCTCCTCAGAACCCGGTCTCCGACAGTTTTGCATACAGCATCCATGCCAATCGCGTGGTCACGGAACATGTTGTTGATTTTGCTTGTACCGTTGGTTGGTCACTGGGGGGACTGCGCCGCCGTCAGGAGCGCAACTGTAAACGAGATTGACGATGCGCAACCGGTGTTGACGGCTCGGTCGAAGCCATGGCGTCGCGGCTTTTACGGTCCTCGGTATCAGAGTCTGGACCGACAAGCACAACGAGCCGACCGCGCCCTGCCAAGCTCCAGGCCTGCCGTCCCACGCCGGTGCCGGCAGCGAACGGCGACGGCCGTACGGATATACGCGAGCAACACCGCGCGGACCTACACCGCGCGTCTTTAAAACAGGTATACTTGGCCGCTAACCCGGCATACGCAGCGCGAACAAGAATCGGGACACCCCAGCCATTCAAAAAGGATATTTCATCCGATGTCCATCGACTCAACCATAGAAAGCCTCGTCAATCGGCAACTGAAGACCAAAGTGAATCTCGTGCCGCCGCCTCAGCTGAAAGGCACGGTGGTGACAATCGCCCGAAGCTGTGGCTCCGGAGGGGAAGCGATCGCACACATGCTGGCGGACCGCCTAAAGTTACGCTGCTACGACGCTGAGCTGCTGGACGCCATTGCTGACGAGGCCAGAGCAGACAAGGACATGATGAAACAGCTGGACGAGCACTCGGAACATCTCATGGACGGCTGGCTGCGTTCCATCATCACCGGGAAAGGCGCTTTCGAGCCCGAGTATCGTCGTGCTCTGGTCAACGTCGTGCTTGGGATTTCGCACAGTGGCGGTGTCATCGTCGGCCGCGGTGCCAACTTCGTGCTCTCCGGAAAGAACGTGTTTCGGGTTCGTATCGTCTGCCCGCTACCCTCGTGCGTGGAGCGGGTCGCCAAGGAGAAGGGCATGAAGCCGCACAAGGCGGAGAAATACGTGCTGAAAATGGACAAACGGCGGGACCGATTCCTGAAGAAAGTGTACCCGGCTAACGTGCATGCCTCAGCCAGCTACGACCTTACTCTCAACACCGACGGCTTCACGTATGAGCAGGCGGTCGAGATGATTCTATTCGCCATGAAGCAGCAGCGCTACGCGGTGCCGGAGCCCCAGGTAATAGCCCAGTAGCCAGCAGGTCTGCAGACGCGGCACCGGAAGGGCAGTCCGGTAAGCGGAAAGCCATCCACCGACATCTCCGACGCGGGTCGCCCACACACACCCCCAACGCGCCCTGCCGGCCCGGCTGGACGTCATCTCACTCTACGGTCACCGACTTGGCCAGATTGCGTGGCTGGTCTACGTCCGTACCTTTCTGCACCGCGACATGGTATGCGAGCAGCTGCAAGGGCAGCGTATACACGATGGGCGCCGTGCACTCGCCGACGGCAGGGATGGCGGTCACATGCACCTCGTCGCTGGACTCGAAACCGGCTTGGCCGTCGGCGAAGACGTAGAGTTGCCCACCGCGGGCACGCACTTCCTGCAGATTGGACTTGAGCTTTTCCAGAAGCGCATCCTGAGGCGCCACTGCGACCACAGGCATCTCCGCGTCCACCAGAGCCAGTGGACCGTGCTTCAGTTCACCCGCCGGATAGGCCTCAGCGTGGATGTAGGATATTTCCTTCAGTTTCAGGGCACCTTCCATGGCTATGGGATGATGCAAGCCCCGGCCCAGAAAGAGGGCGTGCTGCTTGTCCACAAAAGTCTGGGCCAGGGCGGCGATGCTGTCGTCGAGTTCCAGGATCTGCTCCACCTGTCCCGGCAAGCGCATCAGCTCCGCGACCAGAGCAGCCTCCCGGCCGGCATCCAAGCCGTGTCGGCGCCCGAGCACGACAATCAGAAGCATGAGCGCCGTGAGCTGAGTCGTGAACGCCTTGGTTGAAGCAACGCCGATTTCAGGCCCGGCTCTGGTCATCAGCACCAAGTCGGACTCACGTACCAGGGAACTCTCGGGCACATTGCAGATAGCCAGGGAGCCTGCGTAACCGAGCTCCCGGGCGCTGCGCAACGCCGCCAGCGTGTCGGCGGTTTCGCCGGACTGAGATATGGTGACAACGAACGTGCCGGGCATGACGACATGCGGCCGGTACCGAAATTCGCTCGCGACCTCCACCTGGCACGGGATGCCGGCCAACTCCTCAGCCCAGTGTTTGGCGACCAGGCCTGCGTGGTAACTGGTACCGCAGGCGATAATCTGCAGGGCCTGCACTTTGTCGAACAGCTCCGGCGCGGCCGGACCGAAAGCCGCGTCCAAAACGCGGTCGTGGCTTATTCGCCCCTCGAGAGTCTCGGCGATGGCAGCCGGCTGCTCGAAGATCTCCTTGAGCATGTAATGGCGATATTCGCCCCTTTCCACCGCATCCGCGGTCAGCTCGCTGAGCTTCAGGGCGCGCTCCACCTCGACACCCTCCGCGTCGTATACGCGGACGGACAGGCGCCGCAGATCGGCCACGTCACCCTCTTCCAGAAACACGAAGTGCTGGGTCACGGGTACCAGGGCGGCCACGTCCGAGGCTATGAAATGCTCGCCGATGCCCACGCCGATCACCAGGGGGCTGCCGCGACGCGCAGCCACCAGCCTTCCAGGCTCGCGCTTGCTGACGACGCCCAATGCGAAGGCGCCTTTCAGGTCCTTGACTGCGGCCCTCACGGCTTCGAGCAGGTCATGGCCCTGTTCCAGGTAAAGGTAGATCTGATGGACGATGACTTCCGTGTCCGTGTCAGAGGTGAATCGAAAACCCTGGGCTCGCTGCTTCTCCCGCAGCTCCTCGTAATTCTCGATGATGCCGTTGTGGACCACGGCGACGGTCTCGTTGCAGACATGCGGATGCGCGTTGGGCTCGGCAGGCACACCGTGAGTCGCCCAGCGGGTGTGCGCTATCCCCGCACTCCCTGCAACGGGTTGCTGCTCGAG
The DNA here is from genome assembly GCA_030066245.1 of Gammaproteobacteria bacterium. Classification (GTDB taxonomy): domain Bacteria; phylum Pseudomonadota; class Gammaproteobacteria; order JAABTG01; family JAABTG01; genus JASJBY01. The sequence continues at coordinate 25,035 of JASJBY010000003.1, read as the reverse complement.
CCGATCCACCAGCTCCGCGACCTTGCCCGTGCCCCGGACTCTGGCGAGGTCATGAGCGGCGGAGATGACCGCCACGCCGGCGGAATCGTAGCCGCGATACTCGAGGCGCCTGAGTCCTTCCAGAAGAATAGGAACCACATCACGCTCAGCAATGGCACCGACTATTCCGCACATCAGCTCGTCCTGCTCAACTGGATGGTTGCTCTGATTGCAGACGCCCGTCCCGGCGCCCGAGACGACTATTCCCTTGGAGCGCGTTAACAGGCTTTTTCCCTAACGGAGGTTAGCAGACCCTCTTTCTCCGAACCAATCCAGATGTCCCGAATGCGGGCCAGCCCACATATCTGGCGGCTACTGGCACTGCCACCGCTGCGCGATTACGCTTGCAGCCGGGAAACTGCGCTGTCGTAGTGCCACGCGAATGCATCGAATTTTGGTTGGAAAGGGTTTCGGCCGGGCCATAAACCAGCTCGATTCTGTGACAGACCTGTAGCCGCAAAAAGGCCGGGATATGCGTAGTCCGGCTAGGACTGGCGGTTGGGCGGGATGCCCGTCACTTCTTCTTTTCCGGCCTCTTCCAGCCTGTAACTGTGGTCTGCGGGGACCGGCTGAGGGTCAGCTCACCGGGGGGCACGTCCCGTGTGATGGTGGAGCCCGCGCCGATGGTCGCGCCCTCGCCGACGGTTACCGGTGCAATCAGCTGCGTGTCTGAGCCGATGAATGCCCTGTCACCGATTACCGTCTTGTGTTTGTTGGCGCCATCGTAGTTGCAGGTGATGGTACCCGCCCCCACGTTCACCAGGCTTCCCACCTGGGTATCGCCCACGTAGCTCAAGTGATTGATTTTCGAGCCGGCGTCAACGCGAGATTTCTTGAGCTCGACGAAATTGCCAATATGTACGCGCTCCACAAGATGAACCTCGGGGCGGAGACGTGAGAAGGGTCCCAAACGACTGGCCGGACCAATGAACGAGTCCTCTATGACGCAGTTCGGCAGAATCTGCGTACCGCTCGCCACTTCGGTGTTCTTCAGATAGTTGTTCGGGCCGATGGCAACACCGTCGCCGAGGCGGATTCGGCCCTCGAGGACCACGTTGACATCAATAAACACATCTTTTCCGGCGCTCACCTCGCCCCGTATGTCCACACGGGCCGGATCGGCCAGGGTCACGCCCGCCAGCATCAATTCTTCCGCCTGACGGCGCTGAACGCGACGCTCCAGTTCAGCGAGCTGTACCCGGTCGTTGATCCCCACCACTTCCTCTGGCGAGGTCGGGTTTACCGTTTGAATACTGAAACCGTCGTCGACCGCCATGGCGACCACATCGGTCAGGTAGTACTCTCCCTGAGCGTTCTCGTTGCCGAGGGCGGACAACCATTGACGCAACGCAGCCGCCGGCGCCGCCATGATACCGGTGTTCACTTCCCGGACGGCTGCCTGAGCCGGCGTAGCGTCCTTCTCTTCCACCACGCCGGTGACGCGCCCGTCAGCGTCGCGGAGCATCCGGCCATAGCCCAAGGGGTTATTCAACGCCACGCTGACCAAGGCCAGACGATCGGGACCGGTCAGTGCCACGAGCCGCTTCAGAGTGTCCGGATTGACCAGCGGAACATCTCCGTAAAGCACCAGGACCGTGTCGTCGTCAGGGACCTGCGGCATGGCCTGCGCAACTGCGTGGCCGGTGCCCAACTGTTCGCTCTGCTCCACCCAGGATACAGTGAGGCCCTGCATGCGCTCCAACAGCGACTCGCCTCCGTGGCCATACACCACCAAAGTCTGCCGGGCATGGAGCCCGAGCGCCACGTCGACAACATGGGAAAGTAACGGCCGACCGGCAAGGGGGTGCAGCACCTTGGGCAGATCGGAGCACATACGCTTGCCCTTGCCTGCCGCCAGGATGACTACGCTGAGCCCCGGCATGGACATCTCGTTATTCAGTGAGCCAGCGAGCTGCCTTCCGGCATACCGTTCGCTATCTCGTCGCGCGAGGCATCCCTGATATTGGCGACGGTCACGTGGAATGTAATGGTCTTGCCAGCCAGCGGATGGTTACCATCCAGGGTGACCTTACCGTCCTTCACGCCCACCACGGTCATGGTGATGGTTTCACCCCGCTCGTTCTGAAACATAGCCTCGGCGCCCGGTCTCCGGTACTCGGGCGGCACGTTGTCAACGGCGTCGGTGAAAGTGAGATTCGGGTCGGGATATCCGAACGCATCCTGCGGCGGCAGCGTGACGTCGACCGTGTCGCCAACGGCACAACCGTCCAATTGCTCCTCAACCTGGGGAAACAAGTTGCTCCTGCCACCGTGCACATAGCCCACCGGCAGATCGATGCGCTCCAGAACGCTGCCGCTCCGGTCAGTGATCTGATAAGTGATATGCACTACCTTGTGTTTGGTGACGCGCGGCTCCGCCACTCAGGTAGGTCTCTTGCGTAGACGCTCGATCGCCCGCAGCTGGGCTACCGCTTGCGCGAGCTCGGCCTCGGCCTTGGCATATTCCATGTCCGCCACGTTGCCTTCCATATCCTTCTCGGCCCTCTCCTTGGCCGCCAGGGCCTTGGCTTCGTCCAAGTCGCGGGCGCGCAGGCCAATGTCCGACAAGACCGTCACCAAGTGGGGCTGGACCTCTAGGATCCCACCGGATACGTAGAAGTGTTCTTCCTTACCCTCGGGCGTCTTCACCCGCACATCGCCGGGCCTGAGCACCGTTATCAAGGCAGTGTGGTTGGGCGCAATACCCAATTCGCCCATCACAGCGGGCGCGAACACCATTTCCGCCGTTCCGGAGAAAATCTCCTGCTCGGCACTGACGATTTCCACCTGGATAGTGTTTGCCATTCTGTTTACCTCGATGGGGGGCGGCTGCAGTCGCGAACGGCCCTATCCCGGCCTGGTTGTCAGAGCGTCTTCGCCTTCTCCCTCACCTCGTCAAGGTTACCCACCATGTAGAAGGCCTGCTCCGGTACGTCGTCCATCTCTCCGGCAACGATGGTCTTGAAGCCGGCGATGGTATCCGCCAGGCTCACGTATTTGCCCGGCGAGCCGGTGAACACCTCGGCCACAAAGAAGGGCTGTGACAGGAAACGCTGCACCTTGCGCGCCCGGGCGACGCTGAGCTTGTCCTCTTCTGATAGTTCGTCCATGCCGAGAATAGCGATGATGTCCTTCAGCTCCTTGTATCGCTGCAGGATGCCCTGTACAGAGCGGGCCACGTCGTAGTGCTCCTGGCCAATAACCAACGGGTCCAGCTGACGACTGGTGGAGTCCAGGGGATCCACGGCCGGGTAAATACCCAACTCGGCAATCTGGCGTGACAGCACCAGGGTCGCGTCCAGGTGGGCGAATGTCGTGGCGGGTGACGGATCGGTAAGGTCATCGGCCGGCACATACACGGCCTGGACCGAGGTGATGGAGCCGTCCTTGGTGGAGGTGATGCGCTCCTGCAGATCGCCCATCTCCTTGGCCAGGGTCGGCTGGTAGCCCACCGCTGAAGGCATGCGCCCCAGCAACGCGGACACCTCGGTTCCTGCCAGCGTATAGCGGTAGATGTTGTCCACGAACAAGAGCACGTCACGGCCCTCTTCGCGAAAATACTCGGCCATGGTGAGACCGGTCAGGGCCACACGCAGACGGTTGCCGGGCGGCTCGTTCATCTGCCCGTAGACCAAAGCCACCTTGTCGATGACCTTGGACTCGGTCATCTCGTGGTAGAAGTCGTTACCCTCCCGGGTGCGCTCCCCCACGCCGCAGAACACCGAGTAGCCGCTGTGCTCGACCGCGATGTTACGGATGAGCTCCATCAGGGCAACTGTCTTGCCCACACCCGCGCCGCCGAACAGCCCCACCTTGCCGCCTTTGGCGACGGGGATAATCAGGTCAATGACTTTGATCCCGGTCTGCAACAGCTCGACGGCAGGCGCCTGGTCCGTCATGCTGGGCGCCGCCCGGTGTATCGGCCACTTCTCCTTGGTCTTCACCGGACCCTGCTCATCCACCGGCTCTCCCAGCACATCCATGATTCGGCCCAGGGTTTTGTCTCCCACGGGTACAGTAATGGGGGCACCCGTGTTGGTCACAGGCATGCCGCGCTTGAGACCGTCACTGGAACCCATTGCTATGGTTCGCACCACCCCGTCGCCGAGCTGCTGCTGCACCTCCAGCGTCGTGCCCGTGTCGTCGATCAGCAGCGCATCGTAGACCTTGGGCACCGACCCCCGCGGAAATTCCACATCCACCACGGCGCCGATGATTTCAACGACATTTCCCGCACTCATCTCGTGTTCCTCTCAGACCTGTTTGTTCGAGCACCCGCCGACCTTGCCAGGGTGACAGGGGAAGAGCCCTGCCGGTCCCCAACTCAGACCGCAGCCGCACCGCCGACGATTTCGTTAATTTCCTGCGTAATGCTTGCCTGACGGGCCTTGTTGTAGGCAAGCTGCAACTCCTCGATGATGCTCCCCGCGTTATCCGTCGCGGCCTTCATGGCCACCATGCGCGCCGACTGCTCGCAAGCAATATTTTCCACCATGCCTCGGTAGACCACCGATTCCATGTAGCGCATCAACAGATGCTCCATCACCTCTTTTGAATCCGGTTCGTAGATGTAGTCCCAGTAGTGACTCAGCTCCACCTCCTCGGAAGGCTTCAGCATCTCGATGTGCTCGGGCTCCGCCTCGCCGCCACGATACTTGAGAGGTAGGAGCTGGACCACGCGCGGCTGTTGGGTCATGGAGTTGATGAAGACGTTGTGCACCAGGTAGAAGGCATCGATGGTGCCTTCGCTGTAAGAATCCAGCATGACCTTCACCGGTCCGATGATGTCACTGACGTCCGGCGAGTCACCGAGCTGGCTGGCCTCGGCGACAATGTTGCCACCGTAGCGCTTGAAGAAACCGATGGCCTTGGAGCCGAAAGTGCACAGGTCCACCTCGATGTCCTGCTGGCGAGCCTCCTTCATCTCGGCGACGACAGAACGAAACAGGTTGATGTTCAACCCGCCGCACAGCCCGCGGTCAGTGGACACCACGAGCACACCGATGCGCTTGACCTCGCGGTCTTCCAGAAACGGGTGACGATATTCGGAATGGGCATGAGCCAGATGCATGATGACCTGCTGCATTTTCTCCGCGTAGGGGCGAGCTGCCTCCATGCGATCCTGGGCTTTGCGCATCTTGCTGGCGGCCACCATCTGCATGGCACGGGTTATCTTCTGAGTGCTCTGGATGCTCTTGATCTTCGTCCGGATCTCTTTACCGACAGCCATGGATTTTCCCGTAGTTATCTAAGCTTGACTGTTCGCCCGAGTAGGCGCGACCCGCCTGGTAACCGCACGCGCTGCACGCGCACCAGCCTACCAGGCGTGGTTTGCCTTGAAATCTTCCAGAGCCTTCTTGAAGGCCTCTTCCGTCGCGTCGTCCCAGTCGCCGCTCTCGGTCACCTTGCTCATCAGCTCCCCATGCTCGGCGTTCATGTAACTGAGGAGAGCCGCCTCGAAGTCGCCAATCTTCGGCAGCTCGATATCGTCGAGATAACCGCGGTCAACGGCGAACAGAGAGACCGCCATCTCCGCGACCGTCATGGGTGCGTACTGCTTCTGCTTCATCAGCTCCGTCACCCGTTGGCCACGCTCGAGCTGATTACGGGTGGCCTCGTCCAGGTCCGAAGCGAACTGAGAAAAGGCCGCGAGTTCACGGAACTGGGCCAATGCCAGGCGCACACCGCCGCCGAGCTTCTTGACAATCTTGGTCTGCGCGGCCCCGCCGACCCGGGACACGGACAGGCCCGCGTTGATAGCCGGTCGGATATTGGCATTGAACAGATCCGACTCCAGGAAGATCTGGCCGTCCGTGATGGAGATCACGTTGGTGGGCACGAAAGCGGAGACGTCACCTGCCTGAGTCTCGATAATGGGCAGGGCGGTGAGGGAGCCGGTTTTTCCTTTAACCTTGCCGCCGGTGATCTCCTCGACGTAATGGGCATTGATTCGCGCCGCGCGTTCCAGCAGACGGGAGTGGAGATAAAAGACATCTCCCGGGTAGGCCTCGCGGCCCGGAGGGCGCCGCAACAGCAGGGAAATCTGCCGATAAGCCCAGGCCTGCTTTGTCAGGTCGTCGTAGATAATGAGCGCATCTTCGCCCCGGTCTCGGAAGAACTCGCCCATGGTGCAGCCCGAATAGGGCGCAATGTATTGCAGGGCCGCGGAGGTAGAGGCCGTTGCCTCCACCACGATGGTGTGCTCCATGGCACCGTGCTCTTCCAGCTTGCGCACCAGGTTCACAACGGAAGAGGCTTTCTGGCCAACGGCCACGTAAATGCACTTAACGCCCTTGCCCTTCTGGTTGATGATGGTGTCCACCGCGATGGCGGTCTTGCCTGTCTGGCGGTCGCCGATGATCAGCTCGCGCTGACCACGCCCGATGGGTACCATGGAGTCAATCGACTTAAGTCCTGTCTGCACGGGCTCGCTGACCGACTGCCGGCTGATGACGCCCGGAGCCACCTTTTCAATGGGAGCCGTCGCGCTGGCCTCGATAGGGCCTTTACCATCCGTCGGATTGCCCAGAGCATCCACCACCCGTCCCAGCAGAGCCTCGCCCACGGGTACCTCCAGGATTCGGCCCGTGCAACGTGCCGTGTCGCCCTCCGAGATATGCTGGTAGTCCCCCAGAATGACTGCACCCACGGAGTCACGCTCCAGGTTCAGGGCCAGGCCGAAGGTGTCGCCGGGGAACTCGATCATCTCGCCCTGCATGACGTCGCTCAGGCCGTGAATACGCACAATGCCGTCCGTGAGGGTGACTACCGTTCCCTCGGTGCGAGCCTCGACACCGAGGTCGAAACCCTCGATCTTCTTCTTGATCAGGTCACTGATTTCTGTCGCACTGAGTTGCATGATCGAACCTCTGTAAGCTCTTTGTCGTCGTCGTCAACCGCCGCCAGCCTGTTGCCCTCAGCCCAGCCTGCTCTCGAGCTGACGTAGCCGGCCTCTAAGGGACGCATCGATAACCGTGTCGCCGGCGCGGATCACCACGCCGCCAATCAAAGACCGGTCGACACGGGTCTCCAGTTCCACCTCGCATCCCAGTCGTTTCTGCATAGCGTTGCTGATGGTTTGCTTCACCTGCGGGTTGACCGCGTACGCTGACACGACCTCCACCGTCTGGCGTTTCTCGGCAGCGGCCCGCTCTCTCTCGTAGACTTCGGCGATTGCCGGGAGCAAGCCCAGGCGCCCGTGCTCCTCCGCCAGCACCTTGACCAGATTCTCACCGGTGTCGCTAAGCCTGCCGCCAGCCACGTCGACCACCACCTCGGCCAGCTTGCTGGCCTCCAGGCGCGGGTCGGCGATCAGTCCTTTCATGGTCGCGTCGCTTGCCACGTCGGCGAGAAACTTGAGCATATCCGACCAGAGTTCAACTTCGCCTTTCTCCTGCGCGATCCGGAATACGGCCACCGCGTAGGGACGTGCCAGCGTGGTTAATTCCGCCATCACTCCACCTCAAAGCCTGGCCGCGAGCTTTTCCAGCGCCTTGTTGTGCTCGGCGGCGTTAACCTCGTGCATGAGCACTTTCTCGGCGCCCTCAATCGCCAGCGCAACCACCTGTTTGCGCAAGCCGTCTTTCGCCTGGTTGACCTCCTGATCCATCTGCGCCTTGGACGCCGCCAGCAGGCGCTCGCTTTCCTTGCGCGCATCGTCCTTTGCACCCTCAACGATTTCGCCGGCCCGCGTCTGTGCGTTGCCGATGATCTCGGCGGCCTGGCCCTTTGCGTCCTGGATGATCTCCTTGGCGCGATCCTCGGCGGTCTGCTTCTCGCGATGGCCACTCTCGGCAGCCGCCAGACCGTCAGCGATGCGCTTCCTGCGCTCGTCCAGCATCTTCAGCATGGGCTCCCAGAGGACCGCCTTGATGAACCAGACGAGAATCGCAAAGGTCAGCATTTGCCCGAATAAGGTTGCGGTTACATTCACGGTCCGACTCCCGTTGTGCGCTCAATCGACCCGGCGGAACACCTGCCCCGCCTGAGATACTGACGTCAGCCACCCACCGCCGACTTGGCTGCACCGATGAACGGGTTGGCGAAAATGAACCACATGGACATGCCGAGAACAATCATGGGGAACGCTTCCATGAGGCCGCCCGAGAACAGCGACTGGCCCAGCAGCTGTGGCCGCATCTCGGGCTGGCGGGCAATACCTTCCAGATATTTGCCCATGATGAGGCCCCAGCCGAGCGCCGAGGCACCGCCAGCAAAAGCGAGAATAATGCCCACGCCGAGAGCAGTGTAGGCATAGAGCATGGCAATCGCGTCGGGATTCATCTGTGGACTCCTATGATGATGATAAGGACGGGACAGCTACGTCCCTCAATGCGACTCCTGCGAGGCCAGCGCGAGGTACACGATGGTCAAGAGCATGAAGATAAACGCCTGGAGCAGAACGACCAGGATATGGTAAATGGCCCAGCCCCCACCGAGGGGCCACTGGGCCCACCACGGCAGCAGCGCGATCAGCGTGAACAGCAGCTCACCAGCGAACATGTTGCCGAACAGCCGCAGGGAGAGGCTGATGGGCTTGGCCAGCTCTTCGACGCCGTTCAGAAGCAGGTTGGCGGGAGCCCCCCATACGCCGAAGGGATGGGTAAGAAGCTGCTTAGGGTAGCCGATGGGACCCTTGTTCTTGATGCTGTACCACAAGACCATGCCGAACACGACGAGGCTCAAACCGAAGGTAACATCCAGATTCGTGGTCGGGACGACCTTGAAGTAGACGTGGTGCGGATCCATCCCCAGCACATGATCGCCGAACAGGCTGGCTATCTTGGGCAACAGGTCCACCGGGACCAGGTCCATGGCGTTCATCATGAAAATCCAGACGAAGACCGTGAGCCCCAGGGGACCGACGATGGGGGGCGCGTTGGGAAAAATGTCCTTGACCTGCTGGTTGACAAACTCGACGATGCCCTCGATCAGATTCTGAAATCCCGACGGGTTTTCGATTCGGAGGCTGCGCCCCAGTCGCCAGGCGAAGAAAGCAAACAGGGCGGCGAGTCCCACGCTCCACAGGAAAGCGTCCACGAAGAACGCGTTGAAATCGATCATGTTGCGGGGCTGGTGGGTGATCGGATCGCAGCCGATGCACCAGTTGGTCAGGTGGTGCTGAATATACGCTACTGAATCCGCGGTCGCGGGTGCATTCGACGCGCTCATCCCAGTTTCTCCATTCGGCCGCTACCGGCACGCAGACTGACCCGGCCGCTGTTAATGAGATGTCCAAGCTGGGCAGCGGCGAAAGCCGCGAGTAACGGAACCGGCTCCAGGGCCAGCCAGCCCATCCCCAGGGCGAACAAAACAAGCACGACCACGAAGCGCTGGATCGCTCCCATATAAATCACAAAGGTTTCGCTCCCCGGATGGGTCTTAGCTGCCTCGGCAGCACGCAACGCCCGCCGCCCCAGCATCCAGGCGAGAAGCAGCGCCATGCCGCCCCCGTATGCTGCCGCCTGGGCGGCCGCGCCGTCCCTGGAGAACAGGAAAAAACCCACCACAACGGCTGCAAGTATGAATTGAATCACAAGCAGCGTGCCGAGATCACTCGGTCGGAGTGCCATAGAGCGGTTCATGGACTCTGCGTCTCCGCGGCGTGCGGCCCTTTCAGACGGGGCCACGGCGTTATTGTTTGTACCCGCTGGCGCCGACGTTATTGGTTATCTCGCGGCGACTCGGCTGAACACCGAGCGACAGCGGCTATCACATGTACGGCGTGTGCAAGCGATTCTGTGTCGACGCAGGGCGTCATCCATCCACAGCCGGCCTCAATTATATGGAAAGCCTTTGCGGGCCACAATCCTGAATCGAGATTCGCTCTGCCGGTCATCGTGCACCGGTGGAAGGCGGGTTGCCCGCTCCTAACCCCGGGAGGCTATTTGATGTGATTGAGTATGCCGTCCAGCTCGTCGAGACTGTTGTAATGGACCACGACCCGGCCCTTTCCGCGCGCCGTGTGCTGGATCTTCACCAGCGCGCCCAGCTGGGCCGAGAGGTCATCCTGTAATCGCCGAATATCGGGGTCGCTGGCCGGCGCCTGCGACCGGCCATCGCGCGGAGACGCCCTCTGCAGGCGCCGCACCAGGTGTTCGGTTTCCCTTACCGACAACCCCTTGGCCACGACCTGGCGCGCCACCTGACCCTGCTGCTCTCTGGTCAAGCTCAACACTGCACGAGCATGGCCCATCTCCAGGTCGCCGTTCTCCAGCAACGTCTTCACCTCCGGGCTCAGGTCCAGGAGCCGCAACAGGTTACTGATGGCGGCCCGGGAACGACCGACAGCATCGGCCGCCTGCTGGTGGGTCATGTCAAATTCATCGATAAGCCTATGTAAAGCTTGAGCCTCTTCGATGGGGTTGAGGTTCTCTCGCTGGATATTCTCAATGAGCGCGATAGCCATGGCCGCCTGGTCCGGCACATCCTTGACCACCGCCGGGATATCCTGCAGACCCGCCAGCTGGGCGGCCCGCCACCGCCGCTCACCGGCTACGAGCTCGTAGCGTCCGGTTTCGCTCATCGGGCGCACCACCACCGGTTGCAGCACTCCCTGGGCACGAATGGAGGCAGCCAGATCCTCCAATGCCGCCTCGTCCATGTCGGTCCTGGGCTGATACCGGCCCCGCTGGATCAAATCCACCGGAAGCTCTCGCAAGGACTTCTCTGGCGTCTGCTCCGCAGCGGGCTCGGGCGTGCTGACAGCACTACCCAACAGCGCATCCAACCCTCTGCCCAAGCCTTTCTTCTTGACTGCCATGGAAAGCGCCTCTCCCCGCCGCGTCACACGGCCACAGCGGTGCTGTCCCGACGCAGAATTTCCCCGGCCAGGGCGAGGTAGGCCAGGGCGCCCCGCGAGCTCTTGTCGTAAAGCAACACCGGCAAGCCGTGGCTTGGGGCTTCGGCGAGACGCACATTGCGCGGAATGATGGTCCGGTAGACTTTGTTGCCGAAGTGGCTCACCAGCTGCGCGGAGACCTGGTTGGCCAGGTTGTTGCGGGGATCGAACATGGTGCGCAGCAGGCCCTCCACCTGCAACCCGGGATTCAGCACCTTGCGGATCTTCTCCACGGTATCCAGCAGCGCCGTGAGCCCTTCCAGGGCATAGTACTCGCACTGCATGGGAATCATGACCGTATCGGCCGCCACCAGCGCGTTGACGGTGAGCATATTCAGGGCCGGCGGGCAGTCGATAATTACGTAGTCGTAGCGGACCCTGATGGGCTCCAGCGCATGGCGCAGACGCAGCTCCCGCCCGAGCTCCTCCAGCAGCCCCACTTCGGCGCCCGTCAGATCGCTGTTGCTGGGCAGCAGCACGTAGCCAGCATCGCTTGCCGGCAGGACCACCTGATCGGCCGATGCATCCTGCATCAACACGTCGTAGGTGGAGCGAGTCAGGGCGTTCTTGTCCACCCCGCTGCCCATGGTGGCGTTGCCCTGGGGATCCATGTCCACAAGCAGCACCTGGCGTTTGGCCGCCGCCAGCGACGCGGCCAGGTTCACGCTGGTGGTGGTCTTTCCCACCCCTCCCTTCTGGTTGGCAATCGCGATGATCCTGACCATGAGCTCGCCCCTTAGCTCCATCCATATAGTCAAGCCGTGTGGCGCTCCACACAGGCCATGTCCAGCAGCAGCAGATTACGTTCGGCATCCAGACCCGGCACCGCCAGCGGCAAGACTTTAGCACACTCTCGTAACGGCGCCACATCGGCATGGGCCATGTCCGGCCGTTTTCCCATCATGGCAAGAACCTGCCCGTGAGCCGCGCTCAGGCGCCGAAAGTCCGGAAGATAGTCCTGCACCGGTCCGAGAGCGCGGCTGAGGATTCTGGCGTAGGTTAGCGGCGGACGATGCCGGGCTAGCCTTTCACAGACCACGTCCACGTTCTCTAGCGCCAGCTCCATCACGGCCTGGCGGCAGAAACGAGCCTTCTTCCGGTTACTGTCCAGGAGCACGAATTGCAGCTCCGGCCGCGCCACCGCCAGCACCAGTCCCGGCAGACCCGCACCACTACCCACGTCCAGCGCGGGACCAGCGTTGGCCCACGCGTGGACCGACAGGGAGTCCAGCACATGCCGGATCACCACCTGCTCCGCGCTGCGTGCAGCAGTCAGGTTGTAGACCCGGTTCCACCTGAGCAGAAGGGCGACGAACTCGAGCAGGGTGTCGAGCTGCGACTGGCTCAGCGTCAACTCCAGCCGGGATGCTCCGGACGCCAACAGCTCTCCCGTCCGCCGCCGGTCACTGGACGGTTTCACGCCAGGGAGTCTCAGGCCGTCTTCCGTCGCAGCAAGGCACGTTTTCTGAGGTGCACCAGGAGGATGGAGACCGCGGCCGGCGTGATCCCCGAAATTCGCGAGGCCTGCCCCAGGGTCTCCGGCCGATGCGCCGACAGCTTGTGGCGCACCTCAGTGGAAAGTCCGGCCACCTGCTGGTAGTCGAGATCCGGAGGCAGCGGTGTATCTTCGTTCCGCCTTGCCCGGGCTATCTCCTCGTTCTGTCGCTCGATGTAGCCGTGGTACCTGGCCTGGATCTCGAGTTGCTCCGCCACGCTTGGATCATCCACGCCGGGCCCGGCCCCTGGAAGCGACATGAGCTGCTGATAGCTGACCTCCGGTCGACGGAGCAGATGAGCAGCCGAGCATTCGCGGGAGAGCGCCTGACCGAGCACGGGTTTCGCCAGGCCCGCTGGGAGCGCCTCGGGTCTCAGCCGGGTCTCGCGCAGCCGCTGCTGCTCCCGTTCAAGCGCTTCCCGCTTCGCTTCGAAGCACTGCCAGCGCCGATTGTCGACCAGACCCAATCGCCGACCGAGCGGAGTCAGGCGCAGATCCGCGTTGTCCTCCCGAAGCAGCAGCCGGTACTCCGCTCGGCTGGTGAACATGCGGTAGGGCTCGTTGGTGCCCCGTGTGACCAGGTCATCCACGAGCACACCCATATAGCCCTGGTCCCGCCGCGGCCACCAAGGCTCGAGCCCGCGCACCCGGAGCGCGGCGTTCGATCCGGCCAGGAGCCCCTGTGCGGCCGCTTCCTCGTAGCCGGTGGTACCGTTGATCTGTCCGGCAAAAAAAAGCCCGGAAATGCAGTGGGTTTCAAGCCAGGGGCGCAGGTCACGCGGGTCGAAGAAGTCGTACTCGATGGCATAGCCCGGACGGGTAATATGCGCCTGCTCAAAGCCCGAAATGCTGCGCACCATTTCGTACTGGACGTCGAAGGGCAGACTGGTGGAGATGCCGTTCGGGTAGACCTCGTGGGTGTCCAGCCCCTCCGGCTCCACGAAAATCTGGTGGGAATCCTTGTCGGCGAAACGCACAACCTTGTCCTCCACGGACGGGCAGTAGCGGGGTCCGACGCCCTCGATGACACCGGTGAACATGGGGGAGCGCTCGAGTCCCGCGCGGATGATGTCGTGGGTCCCGGGGTTGGTGCGGGTTATGTGGCAGAGGACCTGGGACGGGTGCTCCGCCGCCGTACCGAGGAACGAGAAAACGGGAACAGGCTCGTCACCGGGCTGCTCCTCCAGCTGGGCGTAGTTAATCGTCCGGCCGTCGATGCGCGGCGGCGTCCCTGTCTTCAGGCGCTCCACCCGCAGCGGTAACTCCCTCAGGCGCTGGGCAAGCGCATTGGCAGGCGGATCACCGGCCCGCCCCCCCTGATAGTTGGACAAGCCGACGTGTATGCGGCCGCCCAGAAAGGTGCCCACGGTGAGCACGACGCAAAGGGCTCGAAAGCGCAGCCCCATCTGGGTCTCGACGCCGGTCACGCGATCTTGCTCCACCACCAAGTCGTTCACCGCCTGTTGAAAGACTGTCAGCGTGGGGACTGATTCCAGAGCACGGCGGACCTGCACCCGGTAGAGCATGCGGTCGATCTGTGCGCGGGTGGCGCGTACCGCGGGGCCCTTGCGGGCGTTGAGGGTACGGAAGTGGATGCCGCTGCGATCGGCCGCACCCGCCATCTGGCCACCGAGCGCGTCAATCTCCTTGACCAGATGTCCTTTGCCGATCCCGCCGATGGCCGGGTTACAGCTCATCTGCCCCAGGGTTTCGATGCTGTGGGTAAGCAGCAGCACGCGCACACCCATGCGGGCGGCAGCCAACGCCGCCTCGGTGCCGGCGTGACCACCCCCCACCACGATGACGTCGAATTCTCCCGGGTGCTGCATAGTTGTCAGTCCGACGCGACTTGGGTAGCTGGCCGCTAGAGAACCCGTTGAGGAGCCTTGCGCAGGCCCGAGTCACGAAAACAGGAAAGGAAACCCGAGGCGCCGCCATTAGTCAAGCGGACACACGAACAAAAGGGGCATGCCCCCATCGGCGGACATGCCCCCCGGGCGAAGTACAGGCAGACGCAGACTAGATAGCTGTTCGGAAATATCGATCACAAACGGCGATGCAGTTGGTGTGGGACCCGGCCGGGGCATTGGCTCCGCTAAATCTCACCAGGCCTTCCTGGCCTGGCGAGAAGCGGAGATGCCGAGCTTAAGCTCTCCCTGCGCCGCTCGCCATCTACGCCGCTACGCCAACACCCCGACCGGGTCAGCCCGTAGCGTACTTCGGATCAGCTATTTAGTTGCCCCGCGCCCGCTCAACCTCGCCTACCGTAGTCACGTCTATCTCCACCCGTCGATTGCGGGCCCGGCCCTCCTCGGTATCGTTGCTGGCGACGGGAACGCTCTCGCCCTTGCCCTCCACGACAACCAGCTTGGCCGGAATACCATTGTCGACCAGATAGCGTGCCACCGCGTTGGCGCGACGCTCCGAGAGGACCAGATTGTAGGCCTCGGCGCCCCGACTGTCGGTGTGACCGATGACTCTGACCTGGGCAATGCGGTCCTTCTGCACAGCGCGCTGGTAGGTGCCTATCCGTTCGTCGAGCCAACTCTTTGCCTTGTCGGTGAGTGCCGCGCTGTCGAACGCAAAATTCGGCCCGCCGAGACCGGTAAGCACCATGTCCTCCACCAGTTCACAGCCGCGCTGGTCGACCTTGATGCCCCTGGGGCTGTCCAGGCATTTGTCTATGCAGTCGGGCACACCGTCGCCATCGCTGTCCGCCGCACACCCATTCTCGTCTACCGGGCAATTCTGGACCGTGTCAGGGCACCGGTCGCGAAAGTCCGGCACGCCGTCACCGTCCGTGTCCAGCGGGCAGCCGTCGGCGTCCACCACGATACCCTTCGGCGTATCGGGACACCGGTCCCTGTCATCGGGCACGCCGTCCCCGTCGCTATCCACAAAACCCTCGCAGGCTGGCACTGGCTTGACTGCAGAAGACTCAGGTGCACGCCAGCACTCCCCATAGGCGTTCTTGAAAACCGCCTCCTGAGAATCCCGGGCGTAGCCCGGAACAGCCGCCAGCGCGGTGCCGGCAGGCAGCAGACAGCTCACTGCGAGCACGACAGTGCTCACAACGCGCATTGCGCTCGTCATGGATGCTTCCCCCCTTCCCTGTATTGTCAACTGATTAGTCTGTGGCTGCGCCTTGCATCAGCCCGTTCGGGGCGCTCTGAAACCGTCAAAACCACTGTGACAGAGTACTAGTTTCGCATGGTGATCCAGGCAGAACAAACTTGGCCAGCGGGAGCCCACCCGTGTTGCGCCGGCCGCTCGCAGCGGGCGCAACAAGGCCCGAAACCTGGGGCTTACGCGGCCGGCGCACTGTGCCCGTGTGTGCACAGCCTCGAGCCGGCGGGATATACTGCGCGTTCCCTGTCCTGAACCTCCCGAGGAAACCTACTCTTGGCGGCACCCGACATTCAGCAACGGTCGACGGTGGACGTGGCCACCTTCCAGGGCCTTATTCTTGCTCTTGAAAGATACTGGGCAGAGCAGGGATGCGTGCTGCAGCAGCCCTACGACATGGAAGTGGGAGCGGGAACCTTCCATCCGGCCACATTCCTGCGGGCCATAGGACCCGAGCCCTGGAGCTCAGCCTACGTGCAACCGTCCCGACGTCCCACCGACGGGCGCTACGGAGAGAACCCGAACCGTCTGCAGCACTACTACCAGTATCAAGTGGTTATCAAACCCTCGCCGTTGAATTTCCAGGAGCTCTACCTGGACTCTCTGAGAATGTTGGGCATCGACCTCTTGGTCCATGACGTTCGCTTTGTGGAGGACAACTGGGAGTCGCCCACCCTGGGAGCCTGGGGGCTCGGCTGGGAAGTCTGGCTGAACGGCATGGAGATCACGCAGTTCACTTATTTTCAGCAGGTTGGCGGCCTGGACTGCCGCCCTGTCATGGGTGAAATCACCTACGGGCTGGAGCGTATTGCCATGTATCTGCAGGGCGTGGAGAGCGTCTTCGACCTGACCTGGACGGATGGTCCCCTGGGGCGAATCACCTACGGGGACGTATTCCACCAGAACGAAGTGGAGATGTCGGCCTACAACTTCGAGCGGGCCGACACCGCAGCTCTGTTCGGCTGGTTCGACACCTGCGAAAGGGAAAGCAGGCGCCTCATCGAGGCGGGCTTGCCGCTCCCTGCCTACGAAATGGTGCTCAAGGCATCCCACACCTTCAACCTGCTCGACGCGCGCCATGCCATTTCCGTGACTGAACGCCAACGCTTCATCCTGCGTGTGCGGGCCCTGGCGCGGGCAGTGGCTCAGGCTTACCACGACAGCCGGCAAGCGCTCGGCTTCCCCATGCTGAGTGCCGAGGCTCGGGAGGCCGCTTATGGCTGATGTGCGGGATCTGCTTGTGGAGATCGGCACCGAGGAGCTGCCTCCAAAAGCACTTATGCGCCTCTCGGAGGCCTTCCAACGGAGCATGGGCGACGAGCTTGCGAAAGCCGGGCTCGCCTCCCAGGGACTGACTGCCTACGCCACCCCCAGACGCATCGCGGTCCTCGCGCATGGCTTGAGCGAACGTCAGGCCGACACGGAGGTGCAGCGCCGTGGACCTGCCGTGACCGCAGCGTTCGACGCGGAAGGGCAGCCGACGCGGGCCGCCCTGGGTTTTGCCCGCTCCTGCGGCGTCCCGGTCGACCAGCTGGAGCAGATTGAAACCGAGAAGGGGCGTTGGCTCGCCTACCGCGTCGTCCAGCCCGGCCGGAGCACTGAAAGCCTGGTGCCCTCGATGGTGACAGCCGCGCTGGCACAGCTGCCAATCCCGAAGCGCATGCGATGGGGAGACCTGCCCGTCGAGTTCGTGCGGCCGGTGCACTGGGTCGTGCTGCTGTTCGGAGACCGGGTGATAGACGCTGAGATCCTCGGGGTTCGTGCCGGCCGCGTTACCCGAGGCCACCGGTTCCACCGGGCCGGCCCCCTGGAGATAAGCCACGCGAACAGCTACGCGGAGATCCTGGAAAAGGAGGGGCATGTGCTGGCCGCATTCGACCAGCGCCGGGACGTTATTCGTGCGCAGGTCGCGGCAAAGGCGACCGAGCTGGGCGGCCGAGCGGTGATCGACACGGAGCTGCTGGATGAGGTGACCTCGTTGGTGGAATGGCCCGTAGCCCTTGCGGGCAGCTTTGAGGGCCGGTATCTGGATATTCCCGCAGAAGCGCTGGTGGCCACCATGAAGAACCATCAGAAGTATTTTCACCTGGTGGACGACCAGGAAAGCCTTATGGCGTACTTCATCGCCATCGCCAACATCGACAGCCGGGACATGGCCCAAGTGCGAGCCGGCAACGAGCGTGTCATCCGGCCGCGCCTCGCCGACGCCGAGTTCTTCTGGACTCAGGACCGAAAACAGACCCTCGCGAGCCGCATGGACCGCCTTGGGGCGGTGGTATTCCAGGAGAAGCTGGGCTCCCTCCAGGACAAGTCGCGCCGTGTTGCCGCGCTGGCAGCCGAGATCGCCGGCCTGGCCGGCAGCGACCCAGCCCTTGCGACGCGGGCCGCAGAGCTCTCCAAGTGTGATCTGCTCACCGAGATGGTCGGGGAGTTTCCGGAGCTGCAGGGCATCGCCGGCCGCTACTATGCCGCCCATGACGGTGAACCGGAAGAGGTCGCCGCGGCCATGGACGAGCAGTACCTGCCGCGCTTCGCCGGCGACCAGATACCGTCGACGGCTACCGGTCGTGCAGTCGCGATGGCCGACCGCCTGGATACGCTGGTAGGGATCTTCGGGTTGGGCCAGAGCCCCACCGGTGACAAGGACCCTTTCGCCCTGCGCCGGGCTGCCGTGGGCGTCCTGCGGATTTTGATCGAGGCCCGCCTGGAGCTCGACCTGGCCGACCTGCTGGAGGCCGCGGCAGGCGCCTACGAGATTTTCGAGCCCGCACCGGTCGCCGCCCAGGTCTTCGACTTCATGATGGAGCGCCTGCGAGCCTACTACCAGGAGACGGGGGTCGCCCCTGACAGCTTCGAGTCGGTGCTGGCCACAAGACCGACGCGCCCACTGGACTTCGACCGACGGGCGCGGGCGGTCAGCCGTTTTCGTGAGCTGCCGCAGGCGGCCAGCCTTGCCGCCGCCAACAAGCGCATCCACAACATCCTCAAGAAAGCGGGCGGGCGACCGGCCAGGGAGCCGGACCCGGCACTGCTCAGGGACCCTGCGGAAAAGGCCCTCGCCAGCGAATTGCAAGCAGTGCGCCGGCGGGTTGAGCCCATGCTCGATGCGGGCGGCTACAGCGAGGCGCTCAGTCAGCTAGCCGACTTGCGCGAGACGGTGGATCGATTCTTCGACGAGGTGCTGGTGATGAGTGACGATGAGCGGCTGCGAGCCAATCGCCTGGCGCTGCTGAACGGGGTAAGCCAGCTGTTCATGCGCACCGCCGACATTTCCCGGCTTCAGGCTTGACAGGCTCCCGGTCTACAAGTGCCGTGTGGCGGGGAGGGCTTCGACGGACACCCCGGAGTGCCGACGCTCTGCTCGCCGCGTGACATCGCCTTGGTGTTAGCATAGGTCTGAGCGGGTTGGGCAACGATGGGACAAGAAACGCGCGCAGGGCACGGCCGATTACGCCCCATGAAACTCATCATCCTGGATCGCGACGGCGTCATCAACGAAGACTCGGACGACTCCATTACGTCGCCCGAAGATTGGCACCCCATCCCCCGTAGCCTGGAGGCCATTGCCCGGCTCAACCAGGGGGGCTTTCGGGTCGTGGTCGCGACCAACCAATCCGGGTTGGGGCGGCAGCGGCTCGGCATAGAGACACTGCTGCGTATCCACGAGAAGATGCGCTACGAACTCGCCGAGGCGGGCGGCACCCTTGATGCCATCTTCTTCTGCCCCCACCGCCCGGAAGACAACTGCTCCTGTCGCAAGCCCAAGCCCGGCCTGCTGCTGGACATCGCGGCCAGACTTCGAGCGCCTCTGGCGGGGGTGCCCGTGGTCGGCGACTCGGCCCGCGACGTGCTGGCCGCCGAGGCGGCCGGCGCCCGCCCCATACTGGTCCGCACCGGAAACGGGAGGAAGACGGAGAGCGAGGAGCCCGCGGGTCTTCGCGTACCCGTGTTCGATGACCTGGCGGCAGCAGCCGACGCGCTACTCGGCGGCGGGCTCCCGATTCCGCCACAACCGCGATGAACGACCGGCTGCCCGAACATCAGCAAGCGGAGCCCGGGGTGTTGACGCTCTACGCGCGCTCGGCACTGTTTGTCAGCGGACTGTGGCTGTCCACAGGCGTGTTTGCGCTTCTGCTGCTCCTGACCTTTCCGCTTCCGTACCGCTGGCGCAGTCGATTCGTCCTCCAGTGGACACGCCTTAACCTCTGGTCGCTCCGGAACATCTGCAAGCTCGGCTACGAGCTCGAAGGGGTGGAAAATATCCCTGAACATCCGACGATTGTGATGTCGAAACATCAGTCGGCCTGGGAAACACTCGCTTTGCAGACCCTGTTCCAGCCCCAGGTGTGGGTGCTCAAGCGGGAGCTTTTATGGATTCCAGTCTTCGGCTGGGGCTTGGCGATCATGAAGCCGATTGCCATCGACCGGAAGTCGGGTCGTCGGGCCGTTAGACAGGTGGTTCAGCAAGGCCGGCGGCGCCTGGTCGAAGGATGTTGGGTGATGATATTCCCAGAGGGAACACGGGTCGCACCCGGAACGCGGCTCCGTTACCGGATCGGTGGCGCGGTGCTGGCGGAGGAGTCGGGGTTCTCGGTGGTGCCGGTGGCACACAATGCCGGAGAATTCTGGCCCCGCCGAAGCTTTATCAAGCGGCCGGGCACCATCCGGGTCGTCATCGGCGCGCCGATTCCCAGCGAATCACGCAGTGCGCCGGAAATCATCAGGCAGGTCGAAGAGTGGATTGAGGGTACTATGGGGCGCATCAGCCAGCGCGTCTGAGATTGCAAAATGTCGCTGAATATATTAGCATTTGTTAAATTTGATGGGGCCACAGCGGTTCATTCGAGCGACGATCCAGGCTTAGGATGACACTACTGGCTCCTGTATCTGACGCCCCCGGCCGCTGTGACCGGATAAAGCCCCACCCGGTCCCGGCAGGACTCGCCACCTGGGCGTGTCTAGCGCTCAAAGCCGGTGCCCAGCGACATTTTCCCGACGCGATGACCACAACAAATCAAGAAATGGAGAACAAGCCATGGCAGAACTGTTTTCGGAGGAGTGGATGAAGAGCTTCATGGAGGCTTGGAACGGAGAGCCGGAGCTTGCCGGGGCGCTTGAGAAAATAGGCTTCAACTCAGTCATTGCCTACGGATTCGACGGCGAAGACGCCCCGCGGGGCGTTATCGACGTGCAGAGCGGTGCCGTGGTCGCAGCAGGGGCCTACGCCGGTCAGGAGCTCAACTGGGATCTGCGAGCCAGCAAGGAGAACTGGGAGACCTGGTTGAAGAAAGGCCTGAGCATGATGTCTCTGGGAATGGCCTACACTACTCGAAAGCTCAAATTCAAGGAGGGCGACTACAAAGCGATGATCAAGGATCCCCGCATGGCGGGCCCCTTCATCAAGAGCTTCGAGGTGATGGGGAGAGTCTGACCCCAACCGCTCCGGTCCCGCAGGAGTATTGGAAATATCGAGCAGCGTCGAAATGAGGGTGACTTTATTCGCAGACAGCTTGGTCCGATCTTCGGTGGTGGGCGTGCTCATGGCAGTCGCCCTGCCCGCGTCAGCTCAGAACGGCGAAACGGCGCCGACCAGGGCCGTGCCCGTTGATGCGCGCAACGTGCGGGCGACGGTGACCCTGGGCGGTACGGTAGTTCCGTACCAGGAAGTCACGCTGGCTGCCCAGCTTCCGGGGCGGGTAGTCATGCTGGCGGGCAAGGAGGGCGACCAGTTCGACAAGGACGCCGTGCTTGCCCGGCTCGACGACAACGAGCTGAGAGCCCAGCACCAGGCTGCCATGTCGGCACTGCGCGACGCCGAGGTGGCCATGCAGACAGCGGGCATCCAGTACAACCGCGAGCTGATCGCCCCCAACCGCGGCAGCCCGGGACAGTTCGGCGGCATGGGCATGCCCACCATGATGGATCAGATGTTTACCCGGCCGTTCGGCAACATGATGGGCATGGGTAATCCCTACGTGGAGAGAGGCGCAGACCTGTGGCAACAGGGCGCCCAGATCGAGCAGGCCCGAAACTCTCATTTGCGTGCCCAAGCCCAACTGCGAGAAATCGGCGCGAAGTTTCGCGACGCCCAGTCGGTGGCTCCCTTTGACGGGGTCATTACCAACAAGCTCGTGGAGGTCGGCGACACGGTTCAGCCGGGACAGCCACTTCTGGAGTTCGCCGACACCGAGTATCTCCAAGTTCGGGTTGAAATTCCGGCGCGTCTGATGCCGGGCATACGGGAGGGAATGGTGGTGCGGGCCAAGCTCGACGTGGGCGACCGCGCGGTGAACGCCCGGGTGGCGCAGATTTTCCCATTGGCCGATCCTGAACGGCACACGGTCAGGGTGAAGTTCGACCTACCCACGGCGGCACCGGCCGCCCCGGGCATGTACGCGGAGGTGATGGTCCCCGACGTCAATGCCCCCGTCCGCCAGGTCCTGGTAATCCCCGTCGCTGCCCTGAAGCAGCGAGGCAGCCTGCCCATGGTGGAAGTCGCCAGGGACGAGGGCCGGAAGGAGCTCAGGATTGTTCGCCTGGGCGAATACCTTGACCCATACAACGTAACCGTGTTGTCGGGCCTCCAGCCCGGCGACCTGGTCTACGTGGATTCCGAGCAACCGGGCGGCGGTCGGACCTGGGCACCTGCCGCGCCAGTGCGACCGGCTGCGCCGCTCCGCACACCCCGGTATTAGGTAAGCAAGGCTGACTGACTCGGACGACCGCGCGGGAGACACGGGCGATAATTCGCCGGCCTCCCGTGAATAAAAGGGTGCCACTACGGCGGTGCCGGGGTTGGAACGTGCCGAGTAACGGCCGGGCCGAAAACTATAAAAGCGCCACATAGGCTGCGTCGAGCAGGGGTCGAAGGCATAGCTGGGCCCCAATACGGCTGACACACGAGCATGGCTGAGCAGGACACCGAACACCACGGCCGACCGCCCGCGTCTGTCGACGGAAACAACGGGCAGGCCAGCGCCGAACACCTGGGTATAGCAGGGCGCATGACGCGGGCGTTCATCAACTCGCCCCTGTCGCCCCTGCTATTCTTCGCCATGCTGTTCACCGGTCTGATGGGGCTGGTGGTCACCCCGCGTCAGGAGGATCCCCAGATATCGGTGCCCATGGTGGACATCTTCGTCCGCTACCCCGGCGCTTCCGCAGAACAGGTCGCCAGTCTGGCGGTTGAGCCCCTGGAACGCATTATGAGCGAGATTCCGGGGGTTGAGCATGTCTACTCGGCCAGCAAACAGGGCCAGGGTATCGTCACCGTGCAGTTTTTCGTGGGTGAGGCCCTGAACGACTCCATTCTCAAGGTCCACGACCGCATCCAGCGCAACATGGACAAGATCCCCCCGGGGGTCCCGCCGCCGCTGGTCAAGCCGAAGAGCATCGACGACGTGCCGGTGGTGAACCTGACTCTGTGGTCGCCGGAGATCGCAGACAGTGATCTGCGCAAGCTGGCGCTGGACGTGCTGCAGCAGCTCAAGGAGATTCCGAATACGGGCGAGAGCTTTATCGTCGGAGGGCGTGTCGACCAGGTTAGGGTGGAAGTCTACTCAGAGCGGCTTTCCGGCTACGGCATCGGCCTCGACCAGGTGGCTCAGACCATCCGCACGGCCAACGCCGAGCAGCAGGCGGGCGACATGGAGGCGGCGGACACCTACTTTACGGTCTATACCGGCGCCTTCCTGCGCAATGCCGAGCAGATTTCCCGCCTGGTCGTGGGGGAGCGAAACGGTGTTCCCGTCTATGTCCGGGATTTGGCCCGAGTCAGGCAGGAGCCGAAAGACGCCGACCAGATCGTCGAGTTCTACACCGGCCCGGCGGGCGAGCACACCCAACAGGCCAACGGTGTCCCGGCCGTGACCATCGCCGTGGCCAAGAAGGAAGGGGCCAACGGCGTGGAAGTGGCAAATGCCGTGCTGGCCAAGGTGGAAGACCTGAAGGGCGTTCTGATTCCGAGCAACGTCCAGGTCGCCATCACGCGGGATTACGGCCAAACCGCCAACGACAAGGTCAACGAGCTTATCGCCAAGCTCTTCAAAGCCACGGGCTTCGTCTTCCTGCTGGTGCTGTTCGCGTTCCGTGCCTTGCGACCGGCGCTGGTGGTGCTCCTGGTGATTCCGGTGGTGATCCTGTTCACGGTGTTCGCGGCCTGGGTCATGGGCTACACCATCGACCGAGTCAGCCTGTTCGCGCTCATCTTCTCAATCGGCATCCTGGTGGACGACGCTATCGTCGTGGTAGAGAACATCTACCGGCGGTGGCTGGAGAAGGGCACCACGGACACGGAAACCGCCGTTGATGCGGTCCGTGAGGTGGGCAACCCCACCATCATCGCCACCTTCACGGTGGTCGCGGCGCTGCTGCCCATGGGGTTCGTACGCGGCATGATGGGGCCGTACATGGAGCCTATCCCCGCCCTGGGCTCCGTGGCCATGGTGTTCTCCTTGCTGGCAGCGTTCATTTTCACACCCTGGTGGGCCATGCGGCTAAAGCCCTCCATGGCCTACCTGGAGAAGGCCGAGAAGCGGGAGCACGAAGGCAGTCTCAAGCTTGAGCGACTGTTCCGGCGAGTGCTCACTCCGCTTATCGAGCACCGGGGGAAACGGCTTCTCTTCAAGCTTACCCTGTGGGTCGGTCTCGGCTTGTCCATGTTGATGTTCTACACCACCTGGGTGCCGGTGAAGATGTTGCCGCTGGACAACAAGCCGGAATTCAGTGTCGTCATCAACATGCCGGAGGGCACCGCGTTGCCGGTCACGGCCAATGTGGCACGACGGCTCGCCACGGAGATTCGGGACCACGTGCCCGAGGTGACTGCTCTGCAGACCTATGTGGGTACCGCCCGGCCCTTCGACTTCAACGGCATGGTGCGTCATTACTATCTGCGCCAGCAGCCCTGGGAGGGCGAAATCCAGATTCAGCTGACCCACAAGAACGACCGGGAGCTCACCAGCCACGACCTGGCGGTAATGGCACGCGAGCGGCTGGTGCCCATCGCCGAGGAGATGGGTGCCGCTATCCAGATCGTGGAGATGCCGCCCGGGCCACCGGTGCTGCAAACCGTGGTGGCGGAGATTTACGGACCGGATGCCCAGACGCGACGCCAGTTCGCCCAGGAGATGACCGAACTATTCCGAGCGGCGCCCAACATCTCCGACGTGGACAATTACCTTCAGGCCCCTTACGACTCCTGGCGATTCGAGGTGGACACGGAGAAGGCCTTGCGTCGCGGAATTTCGGTGGACA
Organism: Gammaproteobacteria bacterium; assembly: GCA_030066245.1. Classification (GTDB taxonomy): domain Bacteria; phylum Pseudomonadota; class Gammaproteobacteria; order JAABTG01; family JAABTG01; genus JASJBY01. Next base: position 280 of record JASJBY010000003.1, on the reverse strand, counting down.
CAGTCAACCGAAACGTCGCCATGGCCATGGGTAACTTCAAGCTCGGTGACATCAAAGTCGAACGGGTTCTGGAGCCCACCCACATTGTCATCCAGGTGCCCCTGTCCGTCCGCGCCCAGATCACCAACCTGGGCGATCTGCCCATCCTCAGCGATACCGGCAGGCCCGTGCCCCTGGCGGAGCTGGGCAGATTCGTTCGTGTGCCGGAAGATCCGCTCATATTCCACAAGGACCTGCGCCCGGTGGAATACGTCACCGGTGAGGCCACGGGACGCCTGGC
>JASJBY010000002.1 GCA_030066245.1 Gammaproteobacteria bacterium | reverse complement strand
CGCTGCACGCCGATGGCCAGGGTGATGGTCATGATCGCTGGCAGGCCCTCCGGAATCGCGGCCACCGCCAGGCCTACCGAGGCGAGGAACATCTCCGTGGCGGTGAAATCCCTCACCAGGACGCCAAAGGCGAAGCTGGCCGAGGCCAGCACCAGGATTGCCGCCGTCAGCCAGCGGCCGAACTGGGCCATCTGCCGAAGCAGTGGTGTAGTGAGTCGCTGCACGGCCGCGACCATGGCGCTGATGCGGCCGATCTCCGTCGCCGCACCGGTGGCGACGACGATGCCGTTCCCCTGGCCGTGGGTCACGAGGGTGCCGGAATAGGCCATGCAGCGGCGCTCGGCTAGCGGCGTTTCCGATGCCAACCGCTCGATGCTCTTCTCCACCGGTACCGACTCGCCGGTCAGCGGCGCCTCTTCGATCTGCAGACCCTTGGCCCGCAACAGCCGCAGGTCCGCTGGCACCTTGTCGCCGGACTGAAGCTGCACCACGTCTCCGGGCACAAGGTCCGTGGCATCGACGGTCACCAGCCGCCCGCCGCGCCAGGCCATCGCGTGGGGGGAGAGCATGCGCCGGATTGCCCGCAGCGCATCCTCGGCCTTGCCCTCCTGCACGAAGCCGATGGCCGCATTGACCAGCACGACGCCGAGGATGACGCCGGTGTCGAGCCAGTGCTGCAGCAGCGCCGTGACCAGAGCTGCGGCCAGCAGCACGTAGATGAGCACATTGTGGAATTGAGCGAGGAAGCGCAGTAGCGGACTGCGCGGCTTGGCCTCGGGCAGCCGGTTCGAGCCATGGGTCTGGAGGCGCCGGCGGGCCTCCTCCGGACTCAGTCCCTCGTGGCTGGCGTGGAGCCGCTCGAGCGCTTCCTCGGCAGTCACATCGTGCCAGGGCGGCTGGCCCCCGATTGTGTCCTCCGCCACCGGCGCACGCTGGTCTCGACGGGCGGCACGGACGACAAAGTTACCGACGATTATCAACACCGCGATCGCCAGCAGCGCAATCAGCCACTCCACCGCGATGATGTCGAAGTTTAGGAAATTGCTGTCGGACATGACGATGCGCCCGCTAAGAAACCCGGGGGTGGTGTTGACAAAATGCCGGTTGCCGTTGTTCCTGTTCAGTCAGGGCTATCGGGCTTTCATTGTGCCTTTTGTTAAACACGAACAATCCTGCCGCTCCTGAGAATAGGATAACCGCAGACCCGGGGCCGGCACTTGGTTGAGAGGTCGATGTGGGTGTCGTAGGTCTTTGCTTGTAAGTTTTTGTGGAGACTGGGCGGAAGAAGAGTGCTCTATTCCGCTCATGTCTCGGCGAAATCTTCTTCGAGGATAAGCGCCTGGGCCAGTCCGTGGTTCCACCCGCCGCGCGAGCATGCGATGGTGTGTACTCCTGCAACCATGGAGAAACGATGTTCACAGTCCTCTCCACTGCTGTTGACCTGCACTGGGCGATCGCGATCTCTGGCCGTGGATGCCCCAGTCTTTGGGAGCTGCTTCGAAGAGATGAGAGACGACGACAGGGTCCCATTTGACGGTGGCCGGCGTGACTCCGGCCAGACATGCGCCGTAACAACCGGGACTATGACTTTCCATGCACTGCAGTCCATGGCTGCCTGGAGCCGTGACGTGTTTGCCCGGCCGGGCTCTGTGCTGGCCGGTTCACCGCCGGTGATGGGTGTTTCGAAGTAACGACCTAGAAGACGACGGCCATCACCACCGCGAAAACCACGCTCGCGGCCAGGAACTGAAAAACGAGATCTTCAGCGTTCATGCAAGCTTCCCTCTGCCTTTTCTTATCATCGGCAGGGGGCGCCCATTCTTCAGAGGGCACGCGTTGGCGGATAGCCAGACCAGGAATCCGCGCCAGCCTGTACCGGCCGCGCATGGCGCAGCTGATCCGGGCTGATGGCCTGCGCTTCCACCAGAAGTCAGGGAACCAAGCCCCACCCGGGGAGCCGGTCCTATTTCTCGGCATCTTTGGCCAGCGGACGGAGCGGGATTTCGTCCCTGGCCGTGAAGACAGCTTTGCCGCTGGGTTGCGTGATCATGGAAACCTCACCGATGGATACGGGACCCCGACAGGCCGGCCTGCCGGGCACCGCCTTCAGCGGGGCTGGAGCGCAGCGGAGTCGACGCTTCGGTGGGCGCTGTCTTTCGGGCACATGGTCTCGCGGGGGAGGGCGGCTCGTTCAACCCGAGGCTTCAGGCGGGTCCCGCTATGCGGTCGCCTGCGTATGCCGGGATTGTCGCCTCAGCGGGTTGCCTCTGTCGCCTGGGTGTCCGCGAACGCGAGGCCAACGTACTTGGGGGAGTACCACCTGACGACGCTGTCCAGCTCGACGGTGCAGACGGTGTCGTGTTGGCGCCGCTCGAATACGAGCTTGATCCTGTCATCCAGATCAACCGGCGCCGCATGCCATTCCACACACACACCGCCTTCGCCCACGTCTTTTACCCGGCACACGGTCGCCGGTCCACTGCTGGGCTCGGCGACCACGATGGAACCGGTAGGCACCCGCATGTCCCGGCGTCGATTGCCCGTGTCGTCAGGCCACAAGACCAGAGCTCCAAATGCTGTTGCGTTTGCCACGTCTACACCTCTTTCCCGCTGACCGCTTCCGCGCCCGCCACCGCCGCTTACCAGTTCACCGGGAGGAGCTGCGGTTGCTGGCGGTTCGGAGCCTGTGGCCATCGCCTCGGTTGACTTGCCCTAGACTATAGGCGGAGCGCTGGACAATGCACGTGACAAGGTTCTCACCGTGCGAGACGTTGCTGTGACCCGTGCCGCAGAGTGAACACGGGGACGGGCTGAGGAGGGGGATTGGTGGCTTTAGGGACCGCCGGGATGGTTGCAATAGCAGCTCAGGGTTTGCTCCGCAGCTCCAGCATCTGGCCCTCTCGTGCCATGTCCACGCGGTTCAGAAAGGTCATTCCCAGCAGCACCTGGCTTGGATGGCTTCCATCGATGACGCCGGCACGCACGTTGCGCAGCTCTATGTCGCCGACTTTGACCCGGTCGAGGGTGACTCCGTAGCTGCGCACCACCCCGGAAGCGGTGGAGGCCAGCCCGCGTCGCCCGGTGACCCGGTAGTCGATCCCCAGGCGTCTGGCTACAGCGCCGTTCATGGCGATGGTGCTCGCCCCGGTATCCACCAGAAATCTCACCGGGAAACCGTTGATGCTGCCCACCACCGTGTACATGCCCCGGGCGTCGGGCCAGATACGCACCGCAATCTGACGTCCGGCCGCGTCGTTGTACTTGCTGCTGATGTGGCTGCCGAGGGCGTAGGTGGCGCGTCTCCCATTTACCTCCAGCACGGCCTCCTGGGCATTGGCGGAGATCAGCTTGACGCCCTCGGGGCTGGTCTGCCCTGCCCGAAGCAGGCGCTGCCGGCCGTCGAGATCCAGCACGGCCGTGCCGCTGAACAGGCCGACCACCCGTATGCTGTCAACGGCCCAGGCCGGCAAGACAGCCAACGCCAGCACCGCCGGCAGCACTTTCATGAGTATCAGGAGTATGCTAGAAGGCCTGTCCATTGATGTCTCCTGAAGAGTCGACCATGAAACCCATACACGTCTTCCGGCATATCGCCTGTGAGGGGCCGGGATATTTCGGGGATGTTCTCGAGCGCCATGGGATCCCCTATCAGGAGATCCATGTCGACCGGGGCGCGCCAATTCCTGAGTCGCCGGCCGGAGCGTCGGCCCTGGTGTTCATGGGCGGCCCCATGAGCGTGAACGATTCCCTGCCCTGGATCGCCGACGAGCTGGCGCTCATTCGGCGCGCGTACGAGGCAGATATCCCGCTGCTGGGCCACTGTCTGGGCGGTCAGCTGATCAGCCGGGCCCTGGGCGCCGAGGTGACCGCCAACACCGTCAAGGAAATCGGCTGGTTCCCCGTGGAGCAGGTGCCGGGCGCGGAATCCGAGCAGCTGCTGGCAGGCATTCCCAAGCGCTTCCCGGCCTATCACTGGCATGGGGAGACCTTCTCCCTGCCCGAGGGGGCGGTGCGGCTCCTGAGCAGTGAACACTGCGAACGCCAGGCGTGGGCGATGGGTAGCACGCTCGCCTTTCAGTGCCATATCGAGATGACGGAAGCGATGGTGCGCGAATGGGCCGCGGAATATGCGCACGAGCTGCAGACGCGCGCGCCTTCCGTGCAGAGCGCGACCCAGATGCAGGAACGTTTGTCCGAGCGGGTAAGGGCGCTGCAGGCGGTGGCAGATAAGTTCTACGGCCGCTGGCTGGCCCATGTGACGCCTGGCGCAGTCCGGCTTGAAGCACAAGAGCATGATTATCATCACCAAGCCTGAGGCACCCCGCGGCAGCCAGGTCTTTGCCGAGTTGATGGAATACCTGGGGGCGCTCAAGCGCATTCGGACCCGGGTGCACGAGGAGCACGGCGCCCAGCAGACGGTCACCGAGATATATCTCATCGGCGACACCAAGTCCCTGGACATGGCTGACATTCAGTCGCTGCCCGGTGTGGACAGGGTCGTGCGCGTCTCCGAGGAATATCGGATCCTCGGGCGGCACGCCGACGATCGACGCCCCACCTATTTCCACTACAACGGCATTCGCTTCGGCCAGGACACGCTGAACATCTTCGCGGGGCTGTGCGCGGTGGATACGCGCGAGCACGTGGACATCATGATGAAGGCGCTGCAGGACAGCGGCCTCAACTGCACCCGCATGGGCGCCTACAAGCCGCGGACCAACCCTTATTCGTTTCAGGGTCACGGCAAGGCGTGTCTGCCCTATGTATTCGAGCTCGCGGGGAAATACGGGATCCGGGTGATCGCCATGGAGGTTACCCACGAGGCCCACCTGGAGGAGATCCAGACGGCGCTGGAGGAGACCGGGCGTCCCACCGGTGTCATGCTGCAGATAGGCACGCGGAACACCCAGAACTTCGAGCTGCTGAAGAAGGTGGGCCGGCAGCACGAGTTCCCCGTGCTCCTGAAACGGGGTTTCGGCATCACATTGGAAGAATCCCTCAACGCCGCCGAGTACCTGGCCAGCGCCGGCAATCGCAACGTGGTCTTCGGGCTGCGGGGCATGAAGACCAATCTGGGTGATCCACACCGCAATTTCGTGGATTTCGCCCACGTGCCCGTGGTGAAGCGGCTTACCCGCATGCCCGTGTGCATCGATCCGTCACATTCGGTCGGTTCCCGGGACCGGGCGCCCGACGGGCTCCTGGACATGTTTCATATCACCGCCCAGGGCGTTGTTGCCGGCGCCAACATGATCCTGGTGGACTTTCACCCGCAGCCCGCCAGGGCCCTGGTGGACGGGCCCCAGGCGCTGCATATGTCGGAGCTGGCGCATTTCGTCGAGGACGTGGGCATCGCGCGGGAAGCCTACGAGAAGCGGGTGGCGCTTGCCGAGAAGCATTAGTGGTTTGAAACAGTAATACGCCACACTAGCGGATCCCGCCGGAACCCTCACCTGACATACTTCGACGTAATTGCGTCCTACTTGAGTAGGTCTCTCTGGAGCAGCGCAGGCTAGACCGCGATAGTGAGTTGGCGCGGTATGCGCCGTCGCTGCCAGTGCTCAATCGCCCAGTCCCAAAGCTCCGAGACGGGTGCGCTGGCAAGCTCCTCGGGTGGGGGATGAGCAAGGAACGTCAGGGCTCGGTTAAGGGCGGGTCCGGGATGCGCGACATCCACCGGCGCCGCGCCACTTTGCTTGCTGAGCTTGCAGCCGCCCGGGTCCGTGGCGACGGGCAGGTGCAGGTAGTCGGGTGTCGCCAGGTTCAGCGCGCGCTGCAGGTGGATCTGGCGCGGTGTCGAGTCCAGCAGATCGCTGCCCCGGACGACGCTGGTGACAGCCTGATCCGTATCGTCTACGACGACGGCGAGCTGATAGGCGAACAGACCGTCCGCACGGCGTACCACGAAGTCTCCCACGTCTTTCTCCAGGTTCTGGGCGAAGGGACCCTGGATCGCGTCCCGGAAGCCGATGGGCTGCTCATCGGTTCGCATACGCAGGGAACGGGGTGACTTGCCGGCAGCCAGGCCCGGACGGCAGGTGCCCGGATACACGGGGCCGCCAATCTCCTTGCGCGAGCAGGCACAGGGGTATATCCAGCCTGCGTCGCTGAGGCTGTCCAGGGCGGAGCGGTAGCGGTGGATGCGCTGGCTCTGGTAGATCACCGGTTGGTCCCACTCCATGCCGAAGCGGCGCAGAGCGTCCAGGATTTGGCGGTCGGCGCCGGGAACGTTTCGCGGCTCGTCCACGTCTTCCACGCGCACCAGCCACTCACCGCCGCGGCAGCGGGCATCGAGATAGCTGCCTACCGCGGCGATGAGTGAACCGAAGTGAAGGGGGCCGGTTGGAGACGGGGCGAAGCGGCCCCGGTAGGTGGCTTCAGTTGGCTCTGGGGTTTCGGGCATGCTGGAGGGCCGCTGGCGACGGCCCGGGAGGTAAGCCGGTTCTACCTCGTATGCGCATTGCAGGCTCGGGGCTGATTATCCCCGAGTCTCAGGCCATCTGTTTCTCGCGTATCTCCTCCAGCTGCTTGCAGTCGATACAGAGGGTGGCCGTGGGACGGGCTTCCAGGCGGCGAATGCCGATTTCCACGCCGCACGCCTCGCAATAGCCGTACTCGTGGGCGTCCAGCTGGCCGAGCGCTTCGTCGATCTTCTTGATCAGCTTGCGCTCCCGGTCGCGTGTGCGAAGCTCCATGGCGAACTCCGACTCCTGGGTCGCCCGATCGTTGGGATCCGGGAAATTGGCCGCGTCATCGCGCATGTGATGGACCGTCCCGTCCACTTCCTCCATGAGCTGGCGCTTCCAGGTCAGCAGGATTTCGCGAAAGTGCGCCACCTGCTTGTCATTCATGTACTCTTCGCCCTTTTTTTCCTTGTAGGGCGTGAACTTCAATCCCGAAGCGGTGGTGTCTGGCATATCGATGCCTCCTTCCCGGCTACAACAAACGCGCTTTAATACCAGAAACGGTCACCCGGAGCAACAATACCGCTATTCGCGGGCAGGTTGCCGGTTCGCTGGCGACGGTCACGACGTTTTCTCCAAAGCCCCATCAAAACCTCCTGGACAGACCACCGGGGCAACGTGTTAGATTCTGCGCCCGTCCCGACTGACCTGGATACCGAATCTCCCATGAACTCGCTGGCCGCCATGATCTTCGATGTGGACGGAACCCTGGCAGACACGGAACGTGCGCATCTGCTCGCCTTCAACCAGGCTTTCGCCAGTGCCGGCCTGGACTGGCACTGGTCCGTGCCGGTTTACAAGGACTTGCTCGCCGTGACCGGTGGCAAAGAGCGAATCCGGTACTATATCGACCAAACGCAACCCGGATTTACCTACCCGGGTGACGCGTATGCCTTTATCGCTGGCCTGCACGCCGAGAAGACCCGCGCGTACAAGGCCATCGCGGGCCAGGGCAAGCTGCCGTTGCGGCCCGGGGTAGCGCGCCTGTTCCGAGAGGCACGCGAGGCGGGGGTGCGGCTGGCGATTGCCACCACCACCACGCCGGCCAACGTCACCGCGCTGTTGCAGCACACCCTGGGCGCTGATGCCCTGGAGTGGTTCGAGGTGATTGGCGCCGGTGACATAGTCGAGCGCAAGAAGCCCGCCCCGGACATCTACCTTTACGTGCTGGAGCGCCTAGGCCTGGATGCGTCGGCCTGCATTGCGTTCGAAGACTCCGCCGGTGGCCTGCGCGCCGCACTGGACGCGGATTTGACCACCATCGTGACAGTCAACGAGTTCACGCACGATCACCCCTTTGAGGGCGCCGCCCTGGTGCTGAACCAGTTGGGCGAGCCGGACCAGCCTTTCACCGTCCTGAGTGGCGATGCCGGCGGCAGCACCTTCCTCGACCTGGCGCTGGTGCGTCGTGTTCATGGGCGGCTCTCCGCCCCAGTCGGATAGGGTGCAGCGAGCGTGAACGGCGGGCGCCGGGCTGCGGCCGAGCGCATGGCTGACATTGCGCCCTTCTACGTCATGGCCGTGCTGGCACGTGCCAAGGCACTGGAGGCCGAAGGTCGCAGCATCGTGCACATGGAAGTGGGAGAGCCCGACTTCACCACGCCGCGGCCTATCATAGAGGCCGGCAGGCGGGCCCTGGACGGCGGTTGCACCCATTACACGGCCGCAGCGGGCCTGCCGCAGCTGCGCGACGCCCTCGCCCGATTCTACGGTGACCGCTATGGGGTGGACCTGTCGCCGGAGCGGCTCATCATGACCCCGGGGGCATCCGGTGCGCTCCAGCTGGTGATGGGCACGTTGGTGAACCCGGGCGACGAAGTCATCCTGGCGGATCCCGGCTACCCCTGTAACCGTCATTTCGTTCGCTTGGCGGAGGGCCGGCCCGTCAACGTCGCGGTCGGTCCGGACACGGCCTATCAGCTTACGGGGCAACTGGTTGAACAGTTCGCAAACGCGCGGACCCGGGCGGTGATGGTGGCGTCTCCCTCGAACCCGACGGGCACATTGGTGACGGGCTCCGAGATGCGGTCGATCTACCGGAGCGTATCGCATCTGCACGCCTATTTGGTGGCAGACGAGATCTACCACGGTCTGACCTACGGCGAGCCCAGCCCGACCGCCTTGGACATGGGGGAGGACGTGTTCGTCATCAACAGCTTCTCGAAGTATTTCGGCATGACCGGGTGGCGGCTCGGTTGGCTGGCCGCGCCGCCTGATCTGGTGGCCGATGCCGAGAAGCTGGCGCAGAACATCTTTCTGGCGGCCTCCACCGTGGCGCAGCATGCCGCGCTCGCGGCCTTCGATGCGGAAACAATGGACATCGTGGACGACAGGCGGCGCCAGTTCGAGGCACGGCGGGACTTCTTGCTGCCGGCCTTGCGGGAGTTGGGCTTCGATATTCCTGTTGTCCCCCAGGGCGCCTTTTATCTGTACGCCGACTGCAGCCGCTTCAGCGACGACAGTGCCGATTTCGCCATGGAGTTGCTGGAAAAAGCGGGGGTTGCTGTCACCCCCGGCAAGGACTTTGGCCACAACGCTCCGGAGCGCTATGTGCGCTTCGCCTATACCACGGCCATGGACAAGCTGGAGGATGGCGTGGAGCGTATCCGCCGCCACCTGCAAGCCGGTTAGCAGGGTGCCGAAATGGTCGCGCACCCCGTGGTCAGGATTGTTCTTCTGCGGCAGCGTGGGATAACTGATCTACCCACATGGCTGTAGCGCCGGCGACCCCCGCCGGTATCAGAAGGAAGTTGAGAAAAGGAATCATCAGCACCACGGTCATCGCGCCGCCGAAGCCCAGGGTCAGGAACCGCCTGGAAGCCAGCAGCCTTCTCTGCCGGGGAAAGGTCAGTCCATGGTTGGCCATGGGGTAGTCCGCGTACTCTACCGCCAGCATCCATGCGGAGAACAGGAGCCAGAGCCCGGTGGCGATGATGTTGACCCCCGGAACCAGCATCAGAATGAGCAGCGGCACGGCGCGTATTGAGAAGTAGAGGAGCTTGCGAAGCTCCGAGGCAAGGCTGGAGAAAAACTCCCTGGCCAGCTTCTTCCAGCCGCCCCCTGACTCCAGTGGCTGTCCACGGAGCTTCATCTCCACGGCCTCGGCCAGCAGTCCGTTGAATGGCGCGGCAATCAGGTTGCCGATCACGGCAAAGCCGAAAAACACGATCAGCACCACAGCCACCACAAAGAGTGGCAGCAGCAGCCAGCTCAGCCAGTCCAGCCACCCGGGCAGCTTCTCCTCGAGCCAGGCCATCAGCTGGCCCAGCTGAGTGCTGCCGTAGTAGATGGCCCCGGCGAACAGCACCACGTTGATTAGCAGGGGTATGGCGACGTAGCGCTTGACCCCCCTCTGCTTGATCAAGGCCAGTCCCCTGAGGAAGTAGCCCATGCCGGAGAAGGGATTGTTCTGCGCGCGCGGTGCCTCGGTCATGTCGATTCTTGGTGGGGAGAAGCGGCGAGATGTTATTGCATCGCCCCCTGCCGCGCCAGGAGCGCCGCGCCGTAGGCGGCCTCGTGCTGGCTCGGCGTGAGTATGGGCACGTTGAGGTACCGGCCGCGTATTCTGGTCCAGGCCACGTTGGCCGCGCCGCCGCCCACGCTGCGCACCGTTCCGGGGTAGGGCGCGCCCAGCGCTGCCAGCCGGCGGTAACCGTCATGCTCGATGCGCGCCATGCCTTCGAGCATGCCCTGATAGAACAAGGCGTCGTCAGCCGGTCGCGGGGTAAGCCGGGGGCGGAGCTCCGGGTCGCTCACGGGGAAGCGCTCGCCGGTGGCGGGCAGCGGGTAGAAATCAAGGCCCGTGGCCACCTCTGGCCTCAGCCTGGCGGCCATGGCCTGCAAGGTCTCCGGGGGAAAGAAGTGCAGCAGCACCGCGCCGCCGCTGTTCGACGCTCCCCCGGCCAGCCAGCGGTCGCCGAGACGGTGACTGTAGACACCGTATTGTGGGGCGAATACGGGCACCTCCGAGAGCACTTTCAGGACCAGCGTGCTGCCCAGAGAGGTGACGGCATCACCCGGCTGGTCGGCGCCGGTGGCAACAAAGGCGGCGACGCTGTCGGTGGTGCCGGCCACGATGCGCACCCCCCGGTGCAGGCCGAGCCGCGCCGCCATGGCCCCGGAGAGGTAACCGAGGGGGGTGCCGGGGGGGACGGCTCTGGGCAGCAGTTCCCGGCGCACCCCCAGCGCGTCCAGCCAGACGGGCCAGCGGCGGGTTGCCGTGTCGAAGCCCAGCTTCAGGGCGTTGTTCTCATCGCCGGTAGAGAAATCGCCGTAGAGGCGCCCCGCAATCCAGTCTGCCTGATGCAGGGCGTGGCGCGCCAATGGATGGCGTGCCTGCAGGTGGAGCAGCTTGGCAAGGCTGCTGCTGGCGCCGTGGGCGCCGCTCGCCGCCGGCGCAGCCCCGGCAATCCTACGCGCCTGCTCTCGGCAGCGGCTGTCGTTGTACATCAGGGCCGGCGCCAGCGGCCGGCCGCCGGCGTCGGTGACCAGCAGGCTCGCCGAAGTGCCGTCCACGGCGATGGCACGCACGGATCCGGGCGCGACCTCCGCCGCCAGGCGCTGGAGAACCTCCATGACCGCATCCCACCATACGGTGGGCGACTGCTCGACAGCAGCGCCGTCTCGGGTGGGGGCCGGCAGACTGATGCGATGCGCGGCCTGCACCGCCCCGGCCTCATCGATGGCAACCGCCCGGCAGCCCGAGGTCCCCAGGTCAATGCCAACGAAAAGAGCCATGCTCATGGGAAACGCTGCGAGCAACCAACGGTTGCCGGCCGCAAGACCCCCTCAGGGAAGCGTCACCGGCGGCGGTGCACTCCAGCCGTCGGCGCGGTGCTCGGCGATGACCGTGGTATAGATGCCGCCCCTGACGTTGAACTCGGCCCGCAGGCGCATGAAACGGGGGGCGCAGGCGGCGACCAGATCCTCCAGAATCTGGTTGGTCACGGCCTCGTGAAAGGCGCCCTGATCCCGGTAGGACCACATGTAGAGCTTCAGAGACTTGAGCTCCACGCAGCGCCGATCGGGCACGTACTCGAGGTGCATGGTCGCAAAATCCGGCTGGCCGGTCTTCGGGCAAAGACAGGTGAACTCGGGTATCCGGATGCGGATTGTGTAGTCCCGATCCGGTTGCGGGTTGGCGAAGGTCTCAAACTCTTTGCTGGGTGTTGTGAGCATGGCTGCAAGATACCGATGCGCTTTCGGGGTTACAAGATGCCCACCGCGACGCGGGCCGGACCGCTGCCGACGGCTGACACGCTGTATCTTGGACCTGGCTTGGTGTATTTTAGCGGCCCATGCGTTTGAGCAAGGTTAAGCTCGCCGGCTTCAAGTCGTTCGTGGACCCGACGACCCTGATGCTGCCGAGCAATCTGGTAGCCGTGGTCGGGCCCAACGGCTGCGGCAAGTCCAACGTCATAGACGCTGTGCGCTGGGTCATGGGCGAGAGCTCCGCGAAGCACCTGCGGGGCGATTCCATGGCCGACGTCATATTCAACGGTTCCACCTCCCGCAAGCCGGTGGGTCACGCCTCCATCGAGCTCATCTTCGATAACACCGAGGGGATCGTCGGCGGTCAGTACGCGACCTATAACGAAATCGCCGTCAAACGGCAGGTTTCCCGCGACGGTCAGTCCACATACTTCCTGAACGGCTCCCGCTGTCGGCGAAGGGACATCACCGACCTGTTTCTGGGCACCGGTCTGGGGCCCCGCAGCTATGCGATTATCGAGCAGGGCACCATTTCCCGGATCATCGAAGCAAAGCCCGAGGAGCTGCGCGGCTTCATCGAAGAGGCTGCGGGGATCTCGAAGTTCAAGGAGCGGCGTCGCGAGACGGAGAACCGCATTCGCCACACCCAGGAGAATCTGGACCGCCTGAACGACTTGCGCGACGAGCTGGGCAAGCAGCTCGAACGCCTGCAGCGGCAGGCCCGTACGGCCGAGCGCTACAAGGTGCTCAAAGAGGAAGAGCGTCTCCTCAAGGCCCAGCTGCAGGCGTTGCGCTGGAAAGGGCTGAAGGAGTCCGCGGAGGCGGAGGAACGGCGCATGGGCGAGCTGGAGAACGCCTATCAGGCCGGCGTTGCCACCCAGCGTCAGCTGGAAGCTTCCATCGAAAAGGAGCGGGACGCCCAGGTGGAAGCCACGGACGTCTTCAACGAGGTGCAGGGACGTTTCTACGCGGTGGGAGCGGACATCGGGCGCATCGAACAGGCTATCCAGCACGGACGGGAACGCCAGGAGCAGCTGCGCCAGGACCTGGCCCGGGCCGAGCGGAACTGGGAGGAGGCGAGCCGTAACCTGACCACCGACCAGGAGGAGCTTCGGGGGCTGCGCGATGCCCTGGCCCAGCGCGAGCCGGCGCTGGAGCAGGAGCGGGCCCTGGAGGAGCAGAGCAGTCTGATCTTCGCGGAGGCGGAAGAGGCCATGCACGCGTGGCAGGCGTCCTGGGAGACGCTGAGCCAGCAGGCGGCTGAGCCGGCCCGAGGGGCCGACGTGGAGCGCACCCGAATTCAGCACCTGGACCAGGACGTACTGCAGATCGAGCAGCGCATGGGCCGGCTGCGGGAGGAGAGCCGGGCTCTGGACACGGACGCCCTTGAGCGTGAGGTTCAGGCTCTGGGCGTTCAGCTGGCGGAGGCGGATGCCGTCCGCGGCGAGCTCGAAGCCACGCTGGCCGAGACCAAGGACCGTATCGGCGCAGCGCGCGCTGCCGGGAGCCGGCTCTCGGAGCAGCTGCACGGCAAGCGCCAGACACTCCAGAGCCAGCGCGGCAGATTGTCCTCCCTGGAGGCTCTTCAGCAGGAAGCCCTGGGCAAGGGGCAAGGCGCCGTGATGGACTGGCTGACCAGCAACGGCCTCAATAACCAGTCACGACTGGCCGAGCGAATCGAGGTTCAGTCCGGCTGGGAGATGGCCGTGGAGACCGTCCTGGGGCACCACCTGGAGGCCGTGTGTGTGGAGGAGATTTCCGGCGTTGCCGAGCAGGCCACCGAGCTTCAGGAAGGCGTGCTCGGGCTGTTCGATACGTCCACCCGGGCGGCGGAGGAATCCGCCCCGGATGCGCGCGCGTCCCTGGCGGCCAAGGTTCAGGCGCCGTGGCCGGTCGAGACCCTGCTCGGTGGAGTTTACGCCACGGAGAGCCTTGCCGAGGCCATCTCCAGGCGTGGTCTTCTGGCCGCACACGAGTCCTGTATCACCCCCGACGGCGTCTGGCTGGGGGGCAACTGGCTGCGCATCAACCGGAAGGCGGACGAGGGGGCCGGCGTGCTCGGCCGCGAACAGGAGATCAGAGATATCGGCGCGCAGCTCTCCGCTCTTACGGACGAGATTGCCGAGCTGGAAGCGCATTTCGGCACCCGGCAGGAAGAGCTGCGCATGCTGGAGGACGAGCAGGCGCAGCTGCAGACGCGACTGGGCGAGGCGCATCGGCGCCACGGCACTCTGCATTCACAGGTGAGCGCTAAGCAGGCCCGCCTGGAGCAGCTGCGCAGCCGCGCCGAGCGTCTCGCCGAGGAGCTGGACGAGCTACAGGCCCAGAAAGCGGCGAACGAGCAGCGCATCGTGCAGGCCCGGGGACGTCTGGAAGAGAACCTGCAGCTGATGCAGGAGCTCTCCCAGCGCAGAGAAGATCTGGTCCTGGAGAGAGACGAGCGGCGCCGGGCGCTGGACGAGGCGCGCCAGCGCCGGCGGGAAGTGCGCGAGCGCATGCACCAGACCGCCCTGCGCGTGGAGAGTATGCGGACCCGGCGTGATTCCCTGGCTAAGGGCTTGGACCGGACCCAGGAGCAGGTGGCGCAGTTTGCTTCGCGACGCGAGGAGATGCGCCTTGCGCTCTCCGACAGCGAGAGTCCGCTCGTGGAAGGCCGAGCGGACCTGGAGAGAAAGCTGGCCAAGCGCATGACCGTGGAGGCGGAGCTCAAGGAGGCCAGGACCCGGGTCGAGCACATCGACGCCCGCCTGCGGGAGCTGGATCAGGGACGGCACCGGGCTGACGAAGTGGTGGAGTCCCGCCGGGGCCAGCTCGAGCAATGCCGTGTCAACCATCAGGCCACCGAGGTGCGCCTGCAGACCGTGCTGGAACAGCTGACCGAGCTGGGCCACGAGCTGACGGCGCTCATCGACGAGCTGCCGGAGGACGCCAGCGGGGAGCAGTGGCAGACCCGCGTCGAGGACATGGAACGGCGCATCGGGCGCCTCGGCCCCATCAATCTGGCCGCCATCGACGAGTACGCCCAGCAATCCGAGCGGAAGGAGTATCTCGATGCGCAGTTCCAGGATCTGGTGGAGGCCCTGACCACCCTGGAGAGCGCCATCCGCAAGATCGACCGAGAGACGCGCACCCGTTTCAAGGAGACCTTCGACAGGATCAACAGCGGGCTGCAGGATGCGTTTCCACGCCTGTTCGGTGGCGGCCATTCGTACCTGGAGCTTACCAGCGAGGATCTGCTGGAGAGCGGCGTCACGGTCATGGCCAGGCCGCCGGGCAAACGCAACAGCACCATCCACCTGCTCTCCGGCGGCGAGAAGGCGCTGACCGCGGTGGCGCTCGTGTTCTCCATCTTCGAGCTAAACCCGGCTCCTTTCTGCCTCCTGGACGAGGTGGACGCGCCTCTGGACGATGCCAATGTGGGACGCTTCTGCTCCATGGTCCGCTCCATGTCGGACCGGGTGCAATTCATGTTCATCACCCACAACAAAATCACCATGGAGCTTTCCAACCATCTTATCGGGGTGACCATGCACGAGCCGGGGGTGTCCCGGCTGGTTGCCGTGGACGTGGACGAAGCCGTGCAGATGGCCGCCGTCTGAGCGGCCGGAGCGAAAGAGGGTAGTGGCAATGGACGACCTGCGCTTGAGCCTGTTACTGATCGGCATCGCGCTGGTGGCCGGGATCTATCTGTGGGGCAGGTACCGGCGCCGGGCGAGCCGGCAGTCCGAGCAGGAGCTGGACGCCCTGGACCAGGCCCTGCTCCAGAGCCTGGACGTCGCCCGCGACGAGGCGGACGAGACCAGTCTTCGCGAGGCCCTGGGTGAGCTTCAGGGCCTGAAAGGCGACCGCGGAGATGAAGCGACGCTTGACGTGGACGACCTGCGCTCCGTGATCCCAGGGGAGGATTCGGTGGCGGCGCCGGACGAGCCTGCGGTCGAGCCTCAAGCGCAGGAAACGGAGCCCGCTCAGGCGCACGATCCCGGCGATGATTTGATCATCACCATGAACGTGCTGGCGCTGCCGGAGCATGCTTTCCTCGGCTCTGACCTGCGCCAGGCTTTTGATGACGTGGAATTGCAGTACGGCGAGATGAAGATCTTTCATCACTACGGCGTCGGGGAGATGAGCCGTGAGGAGCCGGTATTCAGCGTCGCCAACGTGCTGGAGCCGGGCTTTCTGCCGATGGACACTCTGGATGAGTTGAGCACGCCCGGGATCTGTCTCTTCATGCGCCTGCCGGGGCCACTCGACGGGCGCGTGGCCTTCGAGCTGTTGCTAAATACGGGCCAGCGTCTGGCCGATAAGCTCGGAGGCGAACTCCGCGATGATGCCCGCAGCCTGCTGACACCGCAGCGCATCAGCGACATCCGTGACCGCATCGCGGCGTTCGAGCGGGATCAGCTGGTGCCGGCCGAATAGCCTGTCGCGGGGCCTCCGGCACATGACTGGTCGGGCACGGGCCCGGCGCCGGAAGAGCGATGCAGGACACACTCACCATAAGCACGGCGGATGCCATGGAGGTTTCCCTCCCCATCGCGGGGGTGGGCGGCCGCAGCCTGGCGTTCATCATCGATTGGCACATTCGCGCCCTGATAGCCGCTCTCTGGCTGTTCGGGACCACACAGCTGCTGCGCCTGGCGACGGACATAGGCGTCGGCGCCCTGTTCGACGAGCCCAGCGGCGTGGTTGTTTTCGTGGTGCTGGTGCCCGCCATGCTCATCTACTTTCTCTACCATCCGGTGCTGGAGGTGCTCATGAGGGGACGTACGCCGGGGAAGCGCATGGCCGGTGTGCGTACGGTGACCGTGGATGGGCACACCCCGGGTGTCGGGCCCCTGCTGGTGCGCAACATCTTCCGGCTGCTCGATTCCCTGCCCATGTTCTACGTGGTGGGCCTCGGCGTCGCCTTCTTCACTTCCCGGCAGGTCCGCCTCGGTGATCTGGCGGCCGGCACGGTGCTGGTCTACGAGAAGGCACGGGGCGGCGAGCGCCCGGGGCAGGATGCCTTCTCGGTAACCCAGGGCTTCGGTCAGGAGCAGCTGGAGCTGGCACGGGAGCTGCTCGAGCGTTGGCGGGACCTGGGTCGCTCCACGCGGGACAGGCTTGCGCAGCGCATCCTCAGTAGCGAGGGCGTCCCGCTGGCGGCCGGGCTGAAAGGCCGCAAGCTGGACCGGGAGCTACAGCAGCGGCTGCAGAGCCTGGTGTCCGGCAAGTAGACGGCGCTCTGCCGTCCAACAACAATGAGTCGCTCTCCATCTCCAGACGCACGGCGGTGCCGCGAACGCGCAACCGGCCCCGGACTGTCGTTGCCGCCGGACCGGGTGCACCGGCACACCCCGGCTGCTGCGCCCTGTCGTTGGACGCCCGGCACGCCTGCCCATGCCCAGATGCGAGCCTCTGCGCCGGGAATGGTCCGGGGTGGCCGATACTAAGGCGGCAATCGGCAAGTGGCTGGCGGGCCGGTTGTCCGACTGGCAGCGGCTCTCGACACTGCTGTCCGGACAACGGGACCGCAAGAGCGAGTCGCTTGCCGAGCTGCTGGAACTGGTGCAGCGCTTTCGCGCGTTGGCCAGGGACCTGTCTCTGGCCCGGGCCGTTACCCCCAGCGGGCGCCTGACCCAGGAGCTGGAGGCGCTTTTCCTGCGTGCCCACGAAGCCGTCTACCGCCGGCCGAGCAGCGTCCGGCGGCAGCTGCGGGAGCTCATGCGCGACCAGGTTCCCGCCGTCACCAGAGATCTGCGCACAGCGCTGGCAGCTGCCGTGTCCCTGTTTCTGGGTAGCGCCCTGGCCGGTTGGTGGCTGGTGGACAGCTTTCCCGAGCTGGCAGCTCTGTTTGCCTCGGAGACCATGATCGAGATGGTCGAGCGCGGTGAGCTGTGGACCGACGATTTGCTCAACGTTATTCCGTCCTCGCTGCTGTCGCTCTCCATCATGACCAATAACATCGTGGTTGCCCTGACCGCGTTCGCCCTGGGTGCCCTGTACGGTCTTGGCACGGTCTACATCCTCGGACTCAATGGCCTGATGCTGGGCGGCGTGTTCGCATTCACGGCTCAGCACGATCTGGCCGGCCGTCTGTTCAGCTTCGTCATAGCCCATGGCGTTGTGGAGCTGAGTGTCATCTGCCTGGCCGGTGCCGCGGGCATTCATCTCGGCGAGGCGCTGGCGCGACCCGGCGCCAGGTCCCGCTCCGCCGCGTTTCACGATGCCGTCAACCGGGCCGCCAAGCTGCTGCCTGTGTGTGTGCTGTTTCTGGTGGGCTGCGGCCTCATCGAAGGTTACATTTCTCCCGACGACCGCTACGCCCTGTGGACGCGGGTGGTCGTCGGTTTGGGCTACGGGTTGCTGTTCTGGATGGTCCTCACGGGGCGGCTGTGGTCGGTAGCAGGACGCCCACGCAGCTAAAGTAGCCAGCGCCTCGCGCCGATATTCGTGTCCGCATATCCATGAAGCGTGCACAGTCACGCGTGGTTATGCAGCCATTTGGGTACTGGCGTTTTGCCCCCGCCTTGGCGGGGGTACTTTTTGTGAGACGCATCGCAAACCTGCAGCCCCTCCCTGTGAACCCCGCCACGCTTCGCGACAGCGGACGGGTGAATCGCAGCCTCCCGCCTAAAGCGACCCCTCTGCATGACGCTAGACCAAGTAGTACAGATGGTTTTTGACCTGGGAGCGATAGCATGACGGCAGCACCCGGCCCCGCCGACGCCAGTGAATGGCATGTCATCAGCAATCCGCCGAGCGAGGCTCAGTTGCTGGACGAGATCGCGGGCTTTGAGCGCGAGATGGAGCGTGTCCGCAGCGTCGGGGGCTACCATCAGGCGTGGAAGGTCTATCTGTTCAAGGCACACATCAGTCACCGCAAGAAACTGCTCGCCGCCGTTCGTGACGGCAGACCGCAAGCCTGGGCGGAATACCCGGAGTGATCCGGTATCCTGCTCGCGCCCGACACCCTGAATCTTTCCCGCAGAGACGGCGCGCAAGGCCGTTCGAGTCAGTCGTCGGCCCAAACTGTGACGCAGTCGACATTTTCCGGCCCACGCCGGTCCCCGTGGTGATCGATCCTTTTAGTTAGGAGTACGGAAGCTTCGATCTCCCCTTGCTAGGGAAGGCTCTGGCCCCGCTGCAAGTTGCGGGGCCTTTTTGTGACCGCCCGGCGCAGGGCCCCTGCCGACAATACGGAAAGGTGGAAGTTGTCACATTTTCCCCATTGTTTGTTGGTTGCAGTGAAAGGCTTTTCTGGGCCACCATACAGATATGGCCAGTGCTGAGATTGTGGCACTCGCCGCAAGCCCACCGCAGGCGATAACAGGACGGTCGGTCAATCCCTGGCCGCAGCCGGCCGCTTGCGATGGAGAGACTCTGGTGGGTGCTCCCGCTGTCGCGCGCAGGCTGCGCTGACGGCTTCCCGGAGGTCTACAGAGCGAAGCAACGGATCCTCTTGACAAGCAGGGCGAGCGCAATGCCACATCTTTCCAGAACAATAATCGAGCGGCGCCGTGATCCACGCAGAGCCACGGCCGAGGATGTTTACATCTACTGGCCTCGCCGCATGTCCTGTCGGTGTCGGATGACGAGTCTCAGCGCATCCGGAGCCTTTCTGGACATCGGCCCCCTGCACATCCCGGTGGGTGCGAGCGTCGAGCTCGCCTTCGTGCTAGGCCGCGGCACCTTGCTGAAGATGCACCGGCGCACCGGGATCGTGGTGCGCTCGGCAGAGGAGGGGCTCGGCGTCATGTTTCTCCGCCGGCGCCGAACCCAGCGTCGCTAGCCAAACCTGCCTCCCGGGTAGCCGGCCGGGAGTGAATCACTGCCGGCGTCGCCCGCCTTCCCAGCGCCACCAGCGCGCCTAAAGGAACCCGCCGCGGGCGCCGAATATTACCTCAGATAACATCCCGAAAAGGATCCTACTTGTCGGGTGGTGCAGGAAACGGAAGCCGAGGTGTGGCGACACCGTCCGGTCTTGCCATGACCTCCCCGCTCCCCGTCAGCCGACTGGCCGCACGCCCGAGTTGACCAATACGTCAGGGCAGCTGCCGGAGGCTGTCGCATCATGAACGCAAACTGCCGCGTGGATATGGCATACACTCAACGGCGGGCACGCTTTCCGACGGTCGGTCATGGCTTCGCCCATCGCACGGCGTGGGGACGCCAGTGACCGACGGGGAGCCCACAAACGTGGTGCAGATGGGACGCTACGCCAAGTCCTCTTCCGGTCTCACGGCTGCTCAGCTTCAAGCTCTTCTCGTCGAATGCCGGGACAAGGCGGCAGCGCGCCTGGCCGGCGTGGCCGGTTCATTCATGCCCCGGGTCGATGACGCCCTCTTCGACCTTGCCGACAAGGCGGTGGGCATCGGCAAGCAGAACCTCTACTTCGATGCCATGCGAGAGGTGCGTCGCAAGCGTCCGGACATCGAGTCCAGCTTTCTCGCGTCGTTTGCCCGGGACTATGACGCCAAAGTGCGCGGTGAACGCGCGACCGCGGCCGCCGGACAGGACGTGGAAGCGTCGGGACTGGAGCTGAGCCTGGTGGGCAACGACGAGCTGGAGGAGGACCTGGCCGTCGGCAACGCCGCGGCCAAGATATCCGCGGCCTGCCAGGATGAGCTGCTGGCTCTGGAGCAGCGCATGGCGGTGCTGCTCAATGAGCCGGAGCTCGCCAGCGACGACAACCCGCTCTCGCCCAAGCTGATCTGCAATGCCTTCAAGGAAGCCACCGAGCAGCTGGACTCGGAGACCGAGATCAAGCTCATCATCTTCAAGCTGTTCGAACGCGCAGTTGCCCCCGAGATGAAGGGCGTATACGAGGAAATAAACCGTCATCTCGCCCAGAAGGGCGTGCTCGCCAGGATCCCCAAGGCGCCCCTGCAGCGGCCCGGCCCGAGCCGCGCGACCCCCCGCCCGGCGCAGGAGCCGGTGGAAGGGCAGCCCGAGGCAGTGGCCGCCGACCCTGTCGCCTCGAATGCGCCCCCGGTCACGGGGGGATCCAGTGGCTACCCGCCGTCGCTGGCCGCCCACGCGCCGACGCCCGCGGACCTGCTTTCCATGCTGCAGCAGCTGGTCGGCGCTGAGGGAGCGGTCGCCGAGGCCGGCGGCGGAATGGCGGGTGGGGTCTCGGCTGGAGCGCCCGGGACTGCGCTCGATGCGCCGGCAGGCCATGTCTCGCTGGCTGGAACGCCACCGGCCCCATCCGCCGACATGGCCGGTGCGCGGGCGCCACCCGGCACCGCCGCAACGGGCCTGGGGGGAGGCGGGAACGCCGGTGTGCTGCACAAGCTCACCATGCTGCAGCGCGGTCAACCGCAGTCCGTGCTGACGCAAGACGCCGCGCTGGACGCGGCCAGCCTGAGTGCCGGCAACGTGAACGTGCTGCGCGAGCTGCGGAGCACCGAGTTTGCCAACAGCATGAGCGTGGTGGACGTCATGACCCTGGACGTCGTGACCATGCTCTTCGACTTCATTCTCGATGACGGGAATGTGCCGGATGCCATGAAGGCCTTGATCGGCAGGCTGCAGATCCCGGTTCTCAAGGTGGCCATGATGGACGGCACGGTCTTCTCCAAGAGGACCCATCCGGTTCGCCAGCTTCTGGACACCCTGGCGCGGCTCGCCATCGGCTGGAACGAGGACCATGGCCAGGATGATCCGCTCTACCGGATGGTGGAGAGCGTGGTCGTGCGGGTGGCGGAGCAGTTCGAGGACGACCTCGGGATCTTCGGGGAGCTGCTCTCGGAGCTGGAGACCTTTGCCGAGGAGCAGCAGTCGGCAGCGGCGCCGAGCGAGGACAAATCGGCCGCACTCGTGCACGACCGGGAGCAGCTGACCGCGTCCCGACACCGGGCAACGGCTGCCGTTGAGGTCAGTCTGACCGATGCCGAAGTGCCGCCGGCGATTGAAGACTTCCTGCGCCATACCTGGCGGGACATGCTGGCCTTCACGCATCTGGAGCGGGGAGCGGACGGTTCCGAATGGCAGGCCGCCGTGCAAACCATGGAAGACCTGATCTGGAGCGTTGCCATCAAGACGGGCGGGGAGGAACAGCAGCGGCTGGTCGGCATGCTGCCGGAGCTGCTGAAGCGCCTGAAGGAAGGCATGGCCATGGCCGGCGCGACCAAGGAAGAGGCAACCGACTTCCTCGCGGAGCTGGCCGGACTGCACGCGGCGGCGGTGCACGCGGAGTTGGGGCGGGGGCACGCGGCGCCGGCGGCCGGCCTGGCGCCGGCGCCGCAGCCGCACGGGGCGTCACGGACGCCGGAGACCAGTCACGAGTTCGCGGTGGTCGAGGCGGCTTTCGGGCGGGCCAACAGGGCCATCTACGAGGTCGCCGAGAGCCGCTCCGAGTGCGCAGGCATGGGGACCACGCTGGTGGCGGCGTTGTTCTCCGACGACACGGTCACCATTGCCCACGTGGGTGACTCCAGGCTCTACCGCCTGCGCCACGGACAGCTCGAGCAGCTCACCGTGGACCACTCCCTGCTGGAGCGGCTGATTGCCCAGGGCTTCTACACCCGGGAGGAAGCGCAAGAGTCGAACAACAAGAACTACGTGACGCGGGCCATGGGCATCGCTGCCGACGAAAAGGTGGACCTGCGCCGCGAAGCCGTTGTCGCCGGTGACATCTTCCTGCTCTGCTCCGACGGGCTGAGCGATCTGCTGGAGGCCGAAGTGATGCAGGCCGCCCTTTCCGAGCCGGGCGTGGATCTGCAGGCGCTGGCGGCCTATCTGGTGAGACTGGCGAACGAAGCCGGCGGCAAGGACAACGTTTCCGTGGTCCTGGTCAAGGTTCTGGCCTCGTTCACCGGCCGTCACTGCGGCGTGGACAACCTGGAGGAGAGCCTGGAGATCGTCGCGGTGACCGATGTCGGCCGCAAGCGCAGCCACAACGAAGACAGCATCGGCTTCGACCCCGCCCTGGGGGTCGCCCTGCTGGCCGACGGCATGGGTGGATACAACGCCGGCGAGGTGGCCAGCGCCCTGGCGGTGAACATGATGCTGGACGGACTGCGCAATGGACTCGGGGCCGCGGGCGCCGCGTCGGCCCAGGCCGACGCCGAAGGGGCGCACGCAGACCAGAGTGGAATCGAAGAGATCATCCTGGAGGGCATGATCGCAGAAGGTTTCGCCGAGGATTCGGACGATGGCTTCAGCGAGCTGGCGACCGGCCTGGATGTGGGCACCTGGGTTGCGTTCCGCCAGGACGACGGCACCGTGCGGCGTGCGCGACTGACCTGGGTCAGCCCGACCACGGGGGCGCTCCTGTTCACCGATCGGCAGGGCCAGAAGGTGGCCGAAGCCACGTCCAAGGGGCTGGCGGTGGAGTTCCGCCGCGGCAGCGCCGGTCTGCTCGAGAACGTGCCGCTTTTCGACCGGGCAGTGGGAAGCCTCATGGGGCGGCTCAAGGCGACGCTGCCCGCCACTTAGCAAGAGCAGTCCAGTGCACCGCGCCCTGCGTCGCCAGCTCGAAAAGCTCGGACTTGATGCTGCCGCGGCGCCCCCGCGCCGCGACCAGTGGCAGGCACTTCTGGACGCGGTGGATCGCGCCTACCAGCAGGCAGACCGGGAGCGAGGGACCGCTGCTCCTGACCCGAGCCCATCGCCCCCAGGGACGCAGGATCCCGACCACCAACTGAGCACAGCCGAGAACCGGCTGCGTGCGGCCCAGGCGCATCTGAAGGCCCTCTACGAAGGGTCTCCCGACATGATCTTCCTACACGATTCGGACGGCCGTCTGCTGAACGTCAACGAGCAGACCCTCCGGGTGTTCGGTTACGAACGCGACGAGATGATGGCGGCGGGCTTCGGAGCCCTGATGGGCAGTGGTTTCACCTTCGACATGGCCGTGGACCGGGTACGGCGCGTGTCCAACGACGAGAAGCTGGAGTTTGAATGGGTGGCGAGGCGCAGGAGCGGCGAGGAGTTTCCCGTCGAGGTCAGTCTCCGCCGCCTGGACAATGATTCGGACCAGGCCCAGGTGGTCGCGGTGGTGCGCGACATCTCCGAGCGCAAGCGGGCGGAGGAAGCCCTGCGCCTGGCGGCGACCGCGTTCGAGACCCATGACGGGATGCTCATCGCCGACGGCGAAGCCAACATCCTGCGGGTCAATCAGGCTTTCACCCGCATTACCGGCTTCGAGCCGGCAGAGGTGGTGGGACGGAATCCACGCCTGCTCCAGTCCGAGCGCCATGACCCCGCTTTCTACCAGCGCATGTGGGAAGGCCTGCTGCGCGAGGGACACTGGGAGGGTGAGATCTGGAACCGCCGCAAGAACGGGGAGGTGTATCCCCAGTGGTTGAGCATAACGGCCGTGCGGGACGACAGCCTGCAGACGTCTCACTATGTGGCCGCCTTCGTCGATCTGTCCCAAGTCAAGTCCCAGCAGACCCACATCGAGCGGGCTGCCGCCGAGGAGCAGGCGCTCAGCCAGCTGCTGCGACTGTCCCTGCAGCCATTAGCCGTGAAGCCATACCTGCAGCAGGCCTTGGACAATCTCATGGAGTCCGTGCCCTGGCTGGGCTTCTTGCCCAAGGGCGGGGTCTTCCTGGCCGAGCGACGCCACGGCGAGCGGGGTCTGCGGCTGGTGGCGGCTCGGGACTTGGCGCCGGCGCTGCACGAATCCTGTGCCTGGGTGCCGTTCGGAAAGTGTCTCTGCGGTCGGGCAGCCGCCGAGCGGCGCATCCAGTGTGTCACGGGCGTGGATGAGCAGCACGAGATCCGCTACGAGAACATGCTGCCCCACGGCCATTACAACGTACCCATCCTGGCCGGCGACGAAGTGCTGGGCGTCATGGTGGTCTACCTGCCCGACGGACACCGGCGAGTCGAGCACGAGACGGCCTTTCTGGCGCGGGTCGCCGATGTCCTCAGCATGGGGATCATGCGCCGGCGCGCGGAGGCCGAGATCGCCTACCGGGCCTACCATGACGCGCTCACCGGGCTGCCGAACCGGCGCCTGCTCATGGACCGGCTGGAGCGCAGCCTGGCGTCATACCTGCGCCACGGGCACAAGGGGGCCGTGCTGTTCATCGACCTGGACCACTTCAAGACCGTGAACGACTCACTCGGGCACCGCACCGGAGACGAGCTGTTGCGGCTGGTCGGGTCTCGGCTTCAGCAGACGCTGCGCAAGGAGGACACGGTGGCCCGGCTGGGCGGCGACGAGTTCGTGGTGCTGCTGCCCGAGATCAGCGACGACCCGGAGGTGACGGCCAATCATGCCCGTCGCGTGGCCGACAAGGTGCGGGCTGCGTTGTCGCGTGCCTACACTCTGGACGGCCGGGCGCTGCACGTGACGCCCAGCGTCGGCATTGCCCTGTTTCCCCTGGACCAGAACGGGGCCGACGACATCCTGCGGCAGGCGGATACCGCCATGTACCGGGCCAAGGAGGGTGGCCGCAACACGGTGCAGTTCTTTCTGCCCGAGATGCAGACCGCCGTGGAGGAGCGACTCCGGGTGCAGAGCCATCTGCGGGCCGCTCTGGGGCGGGAGGAGTTCAGCCTCCACTTCCAGGCCCAGGTGGACACCGAGGGACGCATCACCGGGGCCGAGGCACTCCTCAGGTGGCAGCCCCGTGACGGCGCCCCGGTGTCGCCCGCCCTGTTCATTCCCGTCGCCGAGGAGACCGGCCTGATTCTGCCCATCGGCGAGTGGGTGCTGCGGGAAGCGTGCGGCCTGTTCCGGCAGTGGCATGATGCGGGCCTGGCCGGGCAGATGCGCCATCTCGCCGTGAATGTGAGCCCCAGGCAATTCCATGAGCCCGGCTTCGTGCGCATGGTCGAGCGGGTGCTGTTGCAGACCGAAATGCCGCCGGACCGGCTGGTGCTGGAGCTGACCGAGGGCGTCATTCTGAACAAGGCGGTGGAAACCGTCGAGAAGATGCAGGCACTGAAGGGCATCGGCGTCAGCTTCTCCATGGACGACTTCGGCACGGGCTACTCGTCGCTGGCCTATCTGCAGCAACTGCCTCTCAACATCCTGAAGATCGATCAGTCGTTCGTTCGCAACGTGACCGCCAGCCCCGGGAACGCGGCCATTGTGGAAGCCATCATGGCCATGGCGCGACACCTCTCACTGCGGGTCATTGCCGAAGGGGTGGAAACGGCGGAAGAGCTCGGCTTCCTGGAGCAGAAAGGCTGCGCTACTTTCCAGGGTTACTACTTCAGCCGGCCGGTGCCGGAAGGGGAGTTCTCGGAGCTGCTTCGGCGGGCGGTTGTGGAGGAACCGCCCGGGGCGCTCGCGCGGGACTAGCGTACCGGGTCGGGGCGTCAGCCCCAGCGCAGACCGAGGTGATACTGGTCTCCCTGGACCTGCTGAACCCACACCACCACGCCCGTGGCCTGCACGATGCGCGGGGGTGAATCGGTGTCAGGGGTCTGGAAGCTTATGGACACCACGCTGCCGGGCAACACCTGGTTGTCGGGGAACACCGTGCGCAGAGTGTCCCGGTCGAAGCTGACGGCGATGCCGCCGCGGGAGACGTTCAGCACGCGTGCCGGGCCGGTCTGGCCGTTGGCGGCGATGATCTCCGCGTCGACATCGGTATCCAGACGCGGCGTGCGCCGCCGGTCCGCGCCTTCGGCGGTCTCCTGGCGCGGCTCGGCCGTCGGCGCCGTTTCCGTTGGCGGACCGGCTTCCCCCGCCGCCTCCCCGGCGCTGCCGCCGGTCTTGAGAAGCGACAGGCGCTGGCGCCACATCCTGGCGAGCGCTTCGTAGAAGCTGCGGCGTCGGACCTCGAACGTGTTGGCGGGCGGCTCCGTCTGCTTGAGACGAGTCTCGAGCTCAGCCAGTTCCTGCACGATCTCTTCTTCTTCCAGGGAGTTCTTGGGTGCTTTCAGGGGCCTCATAGCTGCGCTGATCCCGGCTGTGGTGATCCCGTCGAACGCGGGTCCTTCTCGGGTGCATCGGCAGCAGAGGGGGGGGCCTTGAGCTTTTTGGCCGGTTTTCGCCCGGCCCGGCGGCCCCGGTCCTTTGCCCCGTGGGGCTTGTCCCCACAGGCTGGCGGCGTGCCGCCAACGCCGAAGGACGGCGTTTCGCTTGCCTCGCCTCGGCGCTTGTATATACTGACGCGGTGTCCGGGGGCTGTCGTCACGACCTCTCCGGACAGACGGCACGCGCTGCCATGCAGGCGTGCAGCCGCCGCTCCCGGCGGCACGGAAGCACACACAATAAACGGACTTATTGGGAGCAGTCGCATGGCGGTGGGACCAACTGCCTGGCCTGCCTTATCGCTCGCCTGGAACAAGCTGCCAGACTGCAGGAACCGCATCGCCACAAGGTGGCAGGTCTGGCGCCGCCCACTCCTGCGGGCAGGTCTCCTCATGGGCCTGGTCGCCTTCAGCGGCTCGGCCGCCTCCCGGCCCCAGCCTGAAGACTGCATCGAGGATGGCGGCCAGGCCATCTGTGTCGGCAAAGTAACCCGGCCCTGGGAGTACCAGCTCTGCGACCACGCGCCGTCCTACAGCGCGCGGTCGGCGGCCTGGTGCGAGGTCCTGCACCACAACGCCCAGTGGAACGGCCCTTACGCCAGGCCGCCCTGCGAGGGGACGCCCGTCCAGCTCACCGAGGCGCTGCTCGTGTCCAAGGCCGAGGAGTTCACCTCGCGGATTGACGGCTGCGCCGCATCCGGGCGCTTCCGCGGGTGGCTGAGCCCCGGCGAGCGCATCAGCTCGGTTTGCTGGAATGGCGGTCCGCGCTACACCGACGGCATCGAAACCTCCAACCTCGCCGAGATCAGCGTGCAGTGCACTGACGGGGACGGCGGCGAGCGCATCATCGCCGGCCGCTGGCGGGACTTCGCCTGTCCCATGGGCTACTCAGGCTTCCCCTGTGCGCGTTTCGCCGAGGCGAGCTGCGGCGTGGGCAATCCCATTCAGCCGGGGCAGGGCAACAAGCAGCTCACCGAGCGCGATTGGGGTCCCGTGGGCCCCGGCGCGCTGGCGCTGACCAGGAGCTACAACAGTCACGGCTACTATCGGCCCCGGGGCAGCGCGGAGCGCCCCACGGGCGGTTTCGGACGCTATTGGCGCATGACCTACGACGCGCGTTTGTACCCGTCGGACGGCTATGTCGCCGCGCAACGCCCCGACGGCCGGATACAGTATTTCGACGCGTCGGGTCGGGCTCTCCTGGCTTACGGTGGGGCGCAAGCGCACCTGGAGGCGCTGTCGGGTAATCAGGGCTGGCGCTATCGCGGCAGCGACGATGCGCTGGAGACCTACGACGCGGGCGGGCGGCTCATGAGCATCACCCGTCGCGGGGGACACACCCTGCGTCTGGATTACGGCTTGATGCCGGCTGAGGGCGGTGACGCGGATCCGGACACGCTGGACCGGGTGGTGGGCCCCTTCGGCCGCATGGTCGCATTCTTCCACGACGCTCAGAGACGCCTGGTCACGGTTACCGCGCCTGACGGATCGGCCTACCGCTACGGCTACGACACGCATGACAATCTGATCTCCGTGGTCTTTCCCGACGACACCCCGGATGACGACAGCGACAACCCGACACGCCGCTATCACTACGAGGACGCGCGTTTCGTCCATGCCCTGACCGGCATTACCGACGAGAACGGCGTGCGCTACGCCACCTACGCCTACGACGACCGGGGCCGGGCCGTCTCCAGCGAACATGCCGGGGGCGTGGGGCGGGTGGAGATCAGCTATCACGATGACGGCAGCCGCACCGTGACCGACGCGCTGGGCAGTGCCAGCACCTACCGCTTCGACCTGGTGAGCGGCGTGGTCAAGCCCACCAGCGTGACCCGCGCGTGTGCGGCCTGCGGTGCCGGTGGCCAGGCGAGCACTTACGACGCCGATGGCTTTCTCGCCAGCCGCACCGACTTCAACGGCAACCTGACCACCTATGAGCACGACGCCCGCGGTCTGGAGATCTCGCGCACCGAAGCCGCAGGCACGCCCGACGCGCGTACGATTCGCACGGAATGGCACCCGGAGTTTCGGCTCCCGGTACGCCTGCATGAGCCTGGCAGGGAGACCGCTTACAGCTACGATGCCGAGGGCCGGCTGCTGAGTCGCACCGAGACCGATACGGCCACCGGCGCAAGCCGCACCTGGAGCCATCGCTACACGCCCGAGGGCCTGCTGGCTGCCACGGACGGCCCGCGTACCGATGTGGCTGATGTTACGGTTTACACCTACGATGCCGATGGCAATCGTGTTCGCATCACCAACGCCCTCGACCAGGCGACCGACGTAACGGCCCATGATGCGCTTGGTCGGCCGCTGACGGTCATCGACCCGAACGGACTGGTTACACGCCTCGCCTATGGCCCCAGGGGCCGTCTCCTGACCCGCGATGTGGGCGGAGCCGTTACCCGATTCGACTACGATGGGGCCGGCAATCTAGTCAGGCTGGACATGCCTAACGGGGCATCTCTGGAATACGTCTACGACGCGGCGCACCGGCTGATTGCCGTGGTCGATGGTCTCGGCAATCGCATTGACTACACGTTGGACGCCCGCGGCAACCGCTTAAAGGAAGAGTTCAGCGATCCTCTCGGTATCCTGACGCGCACGCGCTCACGGGTCTACGACCAGCTCAACCGGCTGGTGGAAGAATTCGGGGCCACAGGGCCATCCACGGTCTATCGCCACGACGCCGAGGGCAATTTGACTCACACCACCGACCCCAACGGCCACCCCAC
>JASJBY010000050.1 GCA_030066245.1 Gammaproteobacteria bacterium | reverse complement strand
CCGAGCCCGGGAGGGGCGTTAGCTCCGCTAAATCTCGCCAGGCCATCCCTGACCTGGCGAGAAGCGGAGATGACGGACTTCCGCTTTCCATGCGCCGCCCGCCATCTACGCCGCTGCGCCAACGCCCCTCCCTGGCTCCTACTCAGGGGCTAACCTGCCCGTGATCGACTTTTGAGCGCAGTTCTCTTGTGCTCTGGCCCGGAGGTTTTAGCGGATTTAGGGATCCGATGCCGTTCCGCGCTGCAGCTTCCATCGGTGAGCGAGTAGCCTGCTCCGACGACTGCAGCTGACGCCATAGCGGATCCGGGAGCTACCGGACGGCCGGCGTCTTGATCTCGACCGACTCTGCTTCGGACATGTCCCTGATGGCCGAGTCCAGCTCTATCTGGTCAGGATTCTCCCGACTCTGAGCACGCAGCAGTTCCACCACTTCGGCCTGTTCCATAACCCGCTTTTTGCCGTTCTGATCCCCCAGGAACGCAGCCCAGGGGACGAACTTGGTGGTCGGGAATGGCTCGCCCGGACGCGGGGAGATATCGATGTTCAGTCCCGAGATGTGGAAGACGCATTTGCCGCGGAAGCTGCGGGCGTGAGAAAACGCCCGCAGGGCCCGGTCGAATTCCACTTGCGTGTTGATCTGTGCGGCGGTCAGCGCCGGCCACGGTGAGGTTACGATCCAGGGCATCGGATAAACCAGGCTGTTCTCCATGTGGTCATGGCCCAGCACCGTCGCGTCGAGCTGGCGGCGATAATGGAACATGTCCGGCGTCAGCAGTTCGCCCATGGTCATCTGGCGCCCGTCCTGGAGCTCAGGCTCCAAGTGCGCCAGCTCCCGCTGCAGCGCTGCGCTGGCCACGAAGCTCTTGGCGGTGCTGTGCGTGTGGATCGGCGTGAAGCTGCCGTCGGCGTTGGGCTGCACCAGGCGCGGCATGTTGAGAAACAGGCCTTCGTGGCGGCTGCCTCGCAACAGGCCGTTGTCGATGCGCAGACACAGCTGATCGCCGCGGCGCTCCAGCAGGACGTCCGCCTGCGCAACCCGGTACTGTTCCAGGTACCAATCAATCACCCCCGCCAGTTTGCCGCAGCACGCGGTGTGTCGGTTGTCGCTCGTATGCACTCTGCTGTAGGTACCGAACGCGTTGTCCTCCGGCTCATAGCCCACATGGCTGGCCTGAATGATGACCAGGGCCTCCCCGTGCTCGGCATAAGGACCGTGTCGGTCGGTCGCCACCACCGCGCCGCCGCGGCCTAGATTGAACGGGAAGGTCCCGAAATGTTTGGTGAGCATGATGATCGGGTAGCCCTGGCTCTCATCTGCGCAGAACGCGCGCGAGGGCAGGATCTTGCCCGGCTTGAAGCCCTTCGATTTGACGTAGTTGTAGAGTCGCGGGACGAAGCTGCTGTAGCGAAAGGTGGTGGGACGCTCGATACGAAAATTCCGTATCAGCTCCTCGACATTGGCTGCTGACGCAAACATGAGAATCGACCGGATCTGGCCTGGAGTCGTTCGCGACATTCTAATGTATCCTTGGAACGCCTGTCGCCTGCGGGCCTTGACGATCCTAGGAGGCAGGCACCTTCCCCAGCCTTGCCGGGCGGGTCCTTTGACCTCGATTAGTGCTGCGATTAGAGTCCGCGTAACAGACAAGCGCATAGCAGGAAACAACAAATCCGAATGGGCCTTCTCAACGAGTTCCGAATCAACAATATCCGCGGCGATCTGTTCGGCGGGCTGACCGCCGCCATTATCGCGCTGCCCATGGCGCTTGCCTTTGGCGTTGCCTCCGGGGCCGGGCCCGCAGCCGGGCTCTACGGCGCCGTGCTCGTGGGCTTGTTCGCCTCGCTGTTCGGGGGCACACCGACCCTGATATCGGAACCCACCGGACCCATGACCGTGGTCATGACGGCGGTCATCGCCAACCTGATTGCCGCCAACCCCGAGCAGGGGATGGCCATGGCCTTCACCGTGGTCATGCTGGCCGGCGTGTTCCAGATCCTGTTCGGGATGCTGAAGCTCGGCCCCTACGTGACGATGATGCCCTACACCGTGGTATCGGGTTTCATGACCGGCATCGGCCTGATTCTGATCGTTCTGCAGCTCGGTCCGTTCCTGGGGCACGCGACGCCCGCGGGAGGCGTGCTCGGCACCCTGGAGGCCTTGCCGGGGCTGGCCGCCAGCTTGGAGCCGTCGGAGATGATGCTGGCGGCTGGGACCTTTGCACTAATTCTGCTGTATCCGAAGCGATGGAGCCGTGTGCTGCCGCCGCAGCTCGTGGCCCTGCTGGTGGGAACGGTGATATCGGTCTACGTCCTGTCCCACGTCGACCTCCGGCGCATCGGGGAGATCCCGTCGGGGCTGCCGGACCTGCAGCTGCCCCTGTTCACCGCGGCCCAGTGGCAATTGATGGTGATCGACGCCGCCGTGCTTGCTGTGCTGGGCAGTCTCGACGCGCTGCTCACATCGGTGGTTGCCGAGAGCCTCACGCGCAAGGAGTACAGCTCCAACAAGGAACTGTTCGGGCAGGGGGTGGGCAACCTCATGTCCGGCCTGTTCGGCGGTATCCCCGGCGCGGGCGCCACCATGGGCACGGTGGTGAACATCCAGACCGGCGCCACCACGGCCCTGTCCGGGCTGACGCGCGCCCTGCTGCTGGTGGTGGTGGTGCTGTGGGCCGGCCCACTCACCGCCCAGATCCCGCTGGCCGTGCTCAGCGGCATTGCGATGAAAGTGGGCTTCGACATTATCGACTGGTCGTTCCTGAAGCGCGCGCACCGGGTTTCAACGCGGGCCGCCGTCATCATGTACGCCGTGATCGCGCTGACCGTATTCGTCGACCTGATTACCGCCGTGGCCCTGGGTGTGTTCGTCGCCAACGTGCTCACCATCGACCGGATGGCGAGAATACTCAGCAAGTCCGTCAAGACAATCGAGTGCGCAGCTTCGGACGGCGACTTAACGGCCGACGAACAGATAATAATGCGGCGCGCCCAGGGCCGAATCCTGGTGTTCTCCCTCGGCGGCCCCCTGATTTTCGGTGTCGCCAAGTCAATTTCTCGCCAGCACGCGGTCCTCCCGGATCACGACGTGCTGGTGCTCGACTTCACTAATGCCCCGATTCTCGGTGTGTCCTCCTCCCTGGTGTTGGAGAAGATGGTGATTGAGTCACTCGGCCAGGGCCGGCCGGTCTACATCGTGGGTGCTGGAAGCGACGTTAAGAAACGCCTGGAGAAACTGGGCGTCATCGCGCGGCTGCCGGCGGACAACGTCACCAGCGTCCGCAAGGAAGCACTGGAACGGGCGGCGGCTTGGCTGGAGGATAGGGAGGATTCGCAGGCGGACACATCGTGCGGCAACGGGGCCGCTTCCGTCTCAACCAGGGAGTCGGGCGCTTAGCAACGCGTTGCGCAGCCTCCGGGTCTTGTCCACCATGCGGTAGGTGGAGCGATTGCGGTTGTAGCGCGCCACCTCGTGCAGGGGCACCCAAATCACCTCATGGGATTCCACGTTGCCCGGTATCTCGAGATCGTCGTCCATTTCCACCAGAAAGCGGATGTCGTAGTGATCGTGCCGCGGGCCCCGCTCGCTGGCCGGCACGGCGTGCACATCCACATCGAAAACCGCCTCGCTGACCAGCCGAATGTGGGAAGAATCCAGGCCGGTCTCTTCGGAGGTTTCGCGTAGCGCGACCCGTAGGATGTCCGCATCGCCGTCGGCGTGTCCTCCCGGCTGAAACCATTGCTCGTGTTTGCGGTGGTGCAGCAGGAGCACGCGGCTGCGGTCCGGGCTCACCACCCATGCGGAACCGGTGACATGACCGGGCCACAGGTCGCAGTGAAAACAATCTTCGTGCGCCTCCACGAAGGCGCGCGCGCGATCGATATAGGCCGCTTCCTCCATGAAGCAAGTCCGGTGGCGCGAGAGCAGGGAAAGCAGTTCCTGGCGATGCATGACGTGCGTTCCTTCTGTGTCTCGATCAGGTGCCCGAGGGTGCCTCGACCGCCGCCAGTGCCGCTGCGGCTGCTTCGTCCACATTGCTTTCGGTGCCGGACACGACCAGGCGGCCGAAGGCGCCCACCGCACTCACGTCCACCAGGGTGATATTGGCGGCCTTCTCTGCCTGGTTGGCGGCATAGATGATGTAACCGGCCGGCTCCGTTTCCAGGATGAACATGCTCTGTCCCGGGAGCATCATTGACCCCCGCCGGGTCTGGCGATTGATTAAGACGGTATGCTCCGGCGTCATGCCGCGAATAATTTCGTGCCACGCAATCTCGCAGCGCTGTCGCTGCTCCTGCCGCGCGCCGAGCCGGGAGAGCACGATTTCACCAGCAGCGCGCACGTCGCTCTGGTCCCGGTGGTGCAACACCACCGAGCCGAAGGCCCGCTCCACGACCTGTTGGGTCAAATGCACCCGGGTGGCCTTGAGGGCAATGTCCGTCAGCCGGTGCACCGCCATACCGGGGGCCACCTCGATCCACAGGCAAGCTTTGCCCGGCGTCGGCGGGTAGCCCTGCGACACGGAGGCCATGTACGCGGCGAGCTGCGGCTGCAGAGCGTCGATGTAAACGTAGGTGCGGAGCGTGATGATGGCGCCTGACGAAGCCATCATTGCGCCGCCTCCCGGTCGCTGCAATAGTCTGGGGCCTTGCCGTCGCGGATGACCTGCCGCAACGCCGGCCACATGGCCTCCAGGCGTTCGCGCAGGCGCGGGCCGTGCTCGGCGGCAAAGTCAAGAAAGGTGCGCGCCACGAGTGACAGCTCCTTGCCTTTCGGGTACACCAGGTACCAGTACCGCAGAATGGGAAAACCCTTTACGTCGAGGATCGCGACCGGCCCATCCTTACGTTCCAGAGTCAGCGTGTGCAGGGAAAGCACGGAAATGCCAAGCCCACCGACGATGGCGTGCTTGATGGCCTCGTTGCTGCCCAACTCCATCCGCACGTTGAGGCGCAAACCTGCGGCCTCGAACAGGCGCAGGGTGGCGTCCCGAATCCCGGAGCCGGGCTCGCGCAGAATAAAGGGCTCTTCCGCCAGACGTTCCAGCGGTATGTTCGCCTTGCCGACCAGTGGATGGTTGCGGGGGGCCATGACTGCGATGGGGTTTGGCGCCAGCGGGCACGAGACCACCTCCACTTCGGTCGTGGGCGTGCGCCCCATGATGTAGAGGTCGTCTTCGTTGTTGTGCATGCGACCGATGATGCTGTCGCGATTGGTGACCTTCAGGGAGACCTCGATACCCGGGTACAGCTGGCTGTATTCTCCGAGAATCTCCGGCGCGAAATACTCGGCGGTGGTAATGACTCCGAGCCGCAGCCGACCGCGTTTCATCCCTTTGAGGTCAGCCAGCTTCATCTCAAGATTGGTCAGGGTTTCGAACATCTTCCGGCAGGCGTCGTGCAGTTCGAGTCCCGCCTCGGTCGGTCGGACGCTGCGACCGACATGCTCGAACAACGGCAGTCCCATGACGTCGGCCAGCTTCTTCACCTGCATGGAAACGGTCGGCTGGGTCAAGAAGAGCTCCTCCGCCGCCCGGGTGAAGCTGCCGAGGCGCACGATAGCCTCGAACACCTGCAGCTGGCGGAGCGTGGCGTAGCGAATGAGGTAGTCCGGCACCGCGGACAACGGACCTTCGCTCTGCTCTCTGGCGGGAGTCTTTTTCACTTAAATGCGGTTGCCAGGACGCTTGGCCTGTATGCGCTACCCGCGGTCGAAAACAGAACCTGGGCGCACCCAGGCTCGCTCCAGTGCTTGACAGCGAGCCGCGGAAACAGACTGAGCGGAACTTTCAGTCGGGCCATACCCTGCGGCCATGCTGGTACGGATCGGCGGTCGCCGGGGCCGTGTCCGCAACGGCCGGTTTCGCCTTCTCGCTGCTGCGTGGGGCGGTGGTCCGGCTGCGGGTTGTACCGGTCGCCTTGGTCTTGCGAATGGATTGAACCAGTTGTTCGCCGGTCTTGTCCGTCGTGGTCATGACGTGATCACCTCGCTGATCAGTTGTTGGAGCTCCTTGGTCGCTGCGCGGCCACGGCTGCCCATGTTGATGACGCTTTTCCCATCCAGCACACTGGCCCGGTAGATAGCGCGCCGATGTACGGCGGTCTCAGCAGCCGGCAGGGCCAGCTCATCCAGCCCTCGGCGGACCAGTCGGGAGAGGCGCGTGCGCGGCTCCAGCTGGTTGATGACCAGCAGGGCCCTCAGGCGGGGATTTATCTCGCGCGCCCGCTCGACGGCATGGTCCATGTGCACCGTCGCCCAGAGATCCAGCGGCGACGGCTGCACCGGAATCAACGCCAGGTTGCTGAGCTCAAGGGCCTGCAGGGTTTGGCGGGCATCCACCGCAGGCGGACAGTCGATGATGAGGTGCCGGTACTCCTCCCCCCGCGTGGCGAGCACGTTCTCCATCTGATGCGCGCTCGCAAATACGTCCGGCATGTCGGAACCGTC
Organism: Gammaproteobacteria bacterium; assembly: GCA_030066245.1. GTDB lineage: Bacteria > Pseudomonadota > Gammaproteobacteria > JAABTG01 > JAABTG01 > JASJBY01. The sequence goes on along the minus strand of JASJBY010000050.1, from coordinate 8,270 downwards.
GGCGATTGCCCGCCACTGCAGCGCGGAGCCCTGGGGGTCGGCGTCGAGAATGGCGGTCGGCGCAAGCGTGTTCAGCGCGCACCCCAGGTTGACGGCGAGAGTCGTCTTGCCGGCGCCGCCTTTGTTGCCAACCATCGCGATGACGGTCATGGCGGCCCCGTCAGTCCCCATTACCGCTCGCCAGCAGCGCGTCGAGTTCGACGGCGAAGCGGCGCTGGGCGTCGCCGAGTCCGTCCTCACCCTCAGCGGCGTGGATGGTGACGTTCACGTAGTCGCGGCCGAAGCCGAGATCCGGGTAGAAGCCTTCCCGTTCGGAAAGCTCCGCGGCCCTGTCGAGAAAGTCTCGCAGCGCCTCGTAGTTGGGGAACTCGTAGCGCCGCTCCAGCCGCGGCGGGCGCTTCCTTTCATGCCAGCTCGAACTCACCGCCATGGTCCTGAGAGTCTGTCAGAAACAGCGCCTTTCAAAGGCCACTGCTGCCCCGCCCTCACTATCCGAGGACTCACTTGCCGCGGCTCAGAAAACGGCACCTGGCGGCGCCGCACCAACGGCGGGCTGGCGTAGGGTCTCCAGCCACTCGAGCAGTTCCTGGCTGTGGCTGCGCTCCTCTTCGAGCAGCTTCTCGAAGAACATTCGGCCGTTGTCGTCACCGGCCCGGGCGCAGTGCCGGGCGGCGTCATCATACAACCGGACCAGCTCGTTCTCGAAGGCGTGGTTGTGCTGCAGAAGCTCCTGCAGACTGCTGCCCAGCCGGACCGGGCGTAGCTGCGAGGCGTTCGGCGCAACGCCCAGAGACAGCATGCGGGCAATGATCCGCTCCGCGTGCTCCATCTCTTCATTGGCCTCGCTGCGCAGGCGCTCGGCGGGTTCGGCCAGGCCCCAGGCCGCCACCAGCCTCGCCTGGGTCATGTAAAGCTGAACCGCCGACATTTCCAGGCTGAGGGCCCGGCCGAGGTAACCGAGCACACGGTTATCTGTACCAGCGTACGACATGACCGCGCTCCGGCTACCTCACCGTGCGATCCCGACCGGCATCGCCCCGTTCATTCAGCCCACAACAGGTCGGTTGTCGTTGGAGCGGGCCAGGACTGGCTCCACTTCCCGGTGCGGACGGGCGATGATGTGCGCCGCCACCAGGCCGTCGCCGACCCGCTCGCAGGCATCAGCGCCGGCGCGCACGGCTGCGTTCACGGCACCGGTCTCACCACGCACCAGCACCGTGACATAGCCGCCGCCCACGAACTCGCGGCCGATGAGGCGCACCTCGGCGGCCTTGGTCATGGCGTCGGCGGCCTCGATTGCGGGCACCAGCCCGCGCGTTTCGATCATGCCCAGTGCAATGCCAGCGATCTCATTAGCCATGGGTGGAGTCTCCTGTTGCTGTGGCTGTAGGGGGCACGCCGCTCCGGCGGCCTACGCGCTGCCGGTGGGCAGCACCGGCTCGACCTCGCGGTGCGGGCGGGCAATGATGTGGGCAGCCACCAGGCCGTCACCCACGCGCTCGCAGGCATCGGCACCGGCGCGCACGGCCGCGTTCACGGCACCGGTCTCACCGCGCACCAGCACGGTGACGTAGCCGCCGCCCACGAACTCACGCCCGATCAGGCGCACTTCAGCGGCCTTGGTCATGGCGTCGGCCGCTTCAATGGCGGGCACCAGCCCACGGGTTTCAATCATGCCTAGCGCAATGCCGGTTCTCTCGTCTGCCATCGTCATATCTCCGTCGTCGGGTTTGGATATTGCTCATGTGACCCCGGGGCGGACACACCCGACCCGGAAAAGCCGTTTCACTTGTTGCCCAGCACCGGCTCTACCTCGCGGTGCGGACGGGCGATGATGTGCGCGGCAACCAGGCCGTCGCCCACGCGCTCGCAGGCATCGGCACCGGCGCGCACAGCCGCGTTCACGGCACCGGTCTCACCGCGCACCAGCACGGTGACGTAGCCGCCGCCCACGAACTCGCGTCCGATCATGCGTACCTCGGCAGCCTTGGTCATGGCGTCGGCCGCCTCGATGGCGGGCACCAGCCCGCGCGTCTCGATCATGCCCAGTGCAATGCCGTAATTCTCGTTTGCCATCTTTCCTGTCTCCTGCTGACTCGATTGTGTTCCTGAAAAACCCGTCTTCGTGCCCAGCCGGACGGACCGTCCCGCTACGCACCCGCATCGGCGTCCGCTTCCCAGTTGTCAATGATCCCGGCGATGGTCAGGTCCGTGAGGATCCCGAAATCGCCGGCGGCATAGCGTGCGGCCGAGCCGCTCGCCGTAAACACCCAGTTGCCCGGCCGCACGCCCACCGGGTCCACCGCCACTACCCGCTTGCCGCGGGCGTCACGCAACACACGCAGGCTGATGTGCTTGAGGCCTGCCACGCGGCGGGTGCACACCAGCGGCGCTTCGGCCTGCAGAATATCCATCAGCCCTCCTGCTCCGGCGGCGGCCAGTGGTCGATGATGCCGACGATGGTCAGGTCGCTGGGATATTCCTTGCTGCCGGCGGCCTCACGCGCTGCGGAGCTACCGACGCAAATCACCCAGTCTCCGGGTATGCAGCCAACCGCGTCCACCGCGACCAGGTGCGAGCTGCCGTCGCGCACCACCTGCAGGTGCTTGTGCTCCAGCCCCGGTATGCGGTTGGTTGAAACCAGCGGCCGTTCCACCTGACAGATCTTCATCAGTGCGCCCTCGCTGCCTCTGGCGTGACCGAACAGCCCAGCATCTCGATGCGCCCGCCGGCATTGCAGTCGCGCACCACCAGCAGGGTGTGCAGCAGGCCCCGCCCGGCCAGGTCCGCGTAACGGGCGCGCAGCGCGTCCGCCACCCGATGACAGTGCGCGATGGCCCGCTCACGGGCCTCCGGCACCTGTCCGTGGTAGTCGAATCGCACGACGATCGGGATGGGCAGTCCATGGGCCACGTTCAGCCCGGAAAAGATCTTGATGCCCACGTCCAGGTCCGGCGCCGCCTCCTCCACCGTGTTCATGTAGTCGAAGTAGGTCAGGTTGCGCAGCTGTACCTCCTCGAAGCCGATGCCGGCGCCGATGAAACGCTCGGCGTGGCCGATGTCGCTGTAGTACCCGCCGTGGTAGCCGCGTACGTAGTCGATCTGCGACAGATTGTTCTCCAGCAACCGGGCGGCCAGCCTCACCATACCGTCCGGAATGCCGGCGGCGGCGCTGCGCAGCCGGCCTGCGATGTGGTCTTGCGCGTCGGTCGCGGGCATGTTCCGTGTCGACCCGTACAGCTCCAGCGCGTCCATGTAGCGGTCCAGTTCGATGTTGCCGCTGCCGTCCGGGACGTGCACCCGAATCGCGTCGGTGTCCGTGTCCAAGCCAATCAGCAGCAGATCGATGGAGGCGCCGCAGCAGAAGCTGTTCTGCACCGCCTTTTGGAAGCCGAGCAGACGGTCCAGTCCGGCCTGGGCGGCCCGCGCGGTATCGGAACCGTGCGCGGCGCAGCCTTCATGCTCCGGGTCCACCGAGCTGTGGTGATAGACTAGCGTCTTGAGGTAACGCGTCGGCGCATCCGCCGTGTTGGGCCGACCCTCGCGAAAGCGCAGCAGTTCGGTCTCGGTCCATTTGGCGAGACTGTCTTCGATGTCGAACATGGCGCCGGCGTAGGACTTGCGCCGGACCGCACGATAGGGTAGCCGCAGCACGTAGCGGATCACGTGGGCCAGCCGACCGTCGGCACAGGGCGACACGTCCAGGGTGTGAAAGCCGCACTCCTGGAGGAAGGCCTGAAAGCTATCTGCGTCGTTCGAACCGAGGGGATCGGCGGTAAAAAAATCATCGCAGTAGCGCCGGTAGGTCTCGAAGACGCCCCAGGCGAACAGGCGACGCATGTCCAGCTGCTCCACCCAGGCATCGGCGAGGATTTCCTCGGGCAGCTCGAAACCGAGTTGCTCGTGGGCAATGGCCTGGGCCCGGGCCTCGAAATCCGGCTCGTGCTGCAGCGCCGACACCTGCTTCAGGGTCGGCACGATCGCGTCGAAGGCCGACTTGACCCGCTTCTCGTAGTCGTACAGCCGCGCGTTCTCCTCACCGCGCGTCAGCGGGTGGGAACCGCTGGCGACGGGTCCGTCCGCCGGGCGCACGGCACCCACGGCCCCGGGCCGCCGCCGCGGCGCGGTGGGCTGGGTCCATAACTGGGAACGGCCTGACTGTCGATTACTGCGCAACATCTCGGCGTCTCGCAGACAGCTCAGCCGCGGGCCCCGCCCGAGTAAGTGATCAGTGCACCGCGCTCGGTAGTGCCGCTACTGCCCGTCACCTTGCTCACGGGCTCCGGAACCTCTACGTTACGCTTCGCCTCCGCCATCGCCATCGCGCTCATCGGGCCGCGCCGGGTCGGGTTGCGGCCTCTCGCCGAAGTGCCCTCGGTGCCGGTGACCCGGTCGCCGCGGTCCCAGTCGTCTCCCGTGATCTTGGGGCCGGCATCCATGCCTTCGCCGGTGACGCGCGACTTGATCCGGCCGCCGACGGTCTCTGCGGTGTCCGGCAAGGCCGCCGGAGCGGACGGCGCGGCACCATTGCCGCGCCCGAAGCGGGCCTCTTCGGTGCCCGTGACGCGGCCGGTGGCCTTGTCGAAAGGACCGGTGATGTGACCCTGCTCGTAGCGGCTACCGGTGACGGCGGCGTGCGTGGCCTCACTCTGGCTGGCGTGGGAAGGTGCGACGACGCTGAACTGACCCCACGGCGTCCTGCCCAGCGTCTGCGGAAAATCCGGGCTGTTCGGCTCCGCGGGAGTGGCCGGACAGGCGTCGGCGTACTGGTCCGCGCCCACGTACGGCGTGCCGGTGAGCGGCTCGCAGGCGCCCCGCTCCGCGCCGGTCATCTTGCCGTCGATGCCCGGCTGCAGGCCGGTCATGACCGATCCCGGGGTGCCGGTCTGGCGTCGGGCGCGCGCCGCGGCCACGGTGCCGGCGTCGGCGTCGCAATAGCTGCGGTACTGTTCGGCACCGGCGTACGGGGTTCCGGTGACGGCCTTGCAGGTGCCTGGCTCGTCGCCGGTTACCTTGACCGAGCGCCCGGTCTGGGTACCGGTGACGGTCTCCCCTTTGAAGGTCCGGGACGCGCCCACTTTCGCGTCCTGGGGCGCCGGGGTAGTGGTGCAAAAGCCCTGATACTGTTCCTGGCCGACATAATCGTCGCCGGTGACGTTGCGGCAGGAGCCCGGTTCGTCACCGGTGACCTTGGCGGCGCGGCCGACCATGGTGCCGGTCACGGAACCGCCGCGCAGGGTCTGGCTGCTGCCCACCTTGGGCGGGTAGCTGCCGTCGCCGGCCTGCATGTACTGGGTGCCGGTCGGCTCCCGGCCGGCGCCCGGCTCGTCGCCGGTCACCTTGGGGGAACGGCCGACGTTGCTTCCGGATACGGCCTTGCCCTTGCGGGTCTCCACCAGGGAGACCTTGGCCGGATGCGGTTCGGGCTTGGTGCCGCAGAAGGCGTCCGACTGGTCAGCCCCGACGTATTCGGTGCCCGTCACGCGCTTGCAGGTACCGGGCTCGTCGCCGGTCACCTTGGTGCTGCGGCCAACTTCGTTGCCGGTCACTCGATTCCCCTGGCCGGTGGGGCTCTGCCGCACCTTGCGCGGCGCCTTGGTCGGCTCCGCCTCGCAGAAGTCACGGAAGATGTCCGCACCCAGGTACTCCGTTCCAGTAATGTTGCGGCACGTGCTGGGCTCGTCGCCGGTGACCCTGTCGCTGCGACCGACCATGGTGCCGGTTACGGTCTGCCCGTAGCTGGTCTCGCTGGCGCCCACCTTCCACGGCTGGTCCTTGGCTTCGCCGGTGGCGGCCGGCCTGGCGGGCCGCACGCGCCCGGTAGGCTGGGACTTCTTCTGGCCGGCGTTGCCACGCTGGCTGCGCTGCGTGCGCACGGTCTGGGCCAGTTCCCGGCCGGACAACTCGGGGTTGGCGGCGCGGGCCGTCTGGGCCGCGGTCATGCCTTTCGCACTGACGCCCGCCTTGCCGCGGGTGGACTGCGCCCGCCGTCGGGCCAAGGCCGCAACCCGGGTTGGGTTGGCGGCGATCTTCCGACTGACATTGCTGGACACGTCCAGGCGCGTGCCGGGTCTGGCCTGAACCGCCGCGGCGATGGCCGGTGCTTCGGCCGGTTTCTCGCCCTTGCAGCCACATTCGCAGCCGCCTTCGCGGCGCTCACCTGCCGGGTTCTGCGCCTGCGGCGCGGACGCGTTGCGGCTGGAACCACGGACCCGGTCCCCGCTCTGGACGCCAACCTTGCCTTTACTGGACATGGCCGCGCGACGGGCCAGGGAAGCGGCCCGCCCCGTCGACGCCGTCGAACGGCTGGCCACCCGTGGCGACATCGATGCGGTCGGTGCCGGCGCGGTGCCGGCGGAACGGGTTGCGCCGGCCGCCTTGATGGCCGCCTTGCCCGTACTGGACATGGCCGCGCGACGGGCCTTCGAAGCGGCCCGTCCCGCCGACGCTGTCGACGTACCGGCTGCCGGCGCCCGCACCAGCGCGGCTGGCGCCGCCGTCGCCGTAGCTGCCTGTGCGGTGACCGCGGTGCGGGTCGCCCCGGCCGCCTGGATCCCCGCCTTGCCCGTGCCCGACATGGCGCGACGCCGGGCAAGCGCCAGCTCGCGTCCACTTTGTCTCGTGCTGTTTGCAGTCTGTGCCATGGTTAACCCTGTCCCGACGATGCCTGCGTTTGCCTTTGCCTGGGTTACGAGAGAGCGGACCGCCCGACCCGCGGGCAGCCGCTCAAGCGCCAATCAGGAACGACCTTCGTACACCACGAAGGCTGAACCCTGGCTCTGGGTGTAGTTGTCGTAGCCGAGCAGCCGGATGTGGTGGTCCGGGTAGGCGCGGCGGCACGCCTCCAGCTCGGCGACGACCCCGCCCACGTCCTGCTCACCGAAGAACGGCAGCTTCCACATGGTCCAGTAGTGATTGAACGCCCGGCTGGGGTGTTCGTGCTCGATGGCCGGAGTCCAGCCCTGGGCGATGATGTATGTAATCTGGGTGTAGACCTCGTCCTGGGACATCTTGGGCAGGAAGCCGAAGGTCTCAAGCGTCTGGGCGGTTTGGAAATCGCCCACGTCGTGCATGCTTGACATGTTGTTTTCCTCGTATCTGAACGGTTGGGAGCGCTATTCGGAGTGACTCCGCATCAGCCGACGTCGAGCTTGTCAACGGTTTCGAACTCGAACTTGATCTCCTTCCAGGTCTCCATCGCCATGCCGAGCTCGGGGCTGCTCTTGGCGGCCTCGGTCAGGATGTCGCGGGCTTCTTTCTCGATCTCGCGGCCCTCGTTGCGGGCCTTGACGCTCGCCTCCAACGCGACGCGGTTGGCAGCGGCGCCGGCGGCGTTGCCCCAAGGGTGACCCTGGGTACCGCCGCCAAACTGCAGCATGGAGTCATCGCCGAAGATGGTGACCAGCGCCGGCATGTGCCAGACGTGAATACCACCGGAGGCGACCGCGAAGACACCCGGCAAGGAACCCCAGTCCTGGTCGAAGAAGACGCCGCGGGAGCGGTCTTCCGGCACGAAGGATTCACGCAGCTGATCCACGAAGCCCAGGGTCGACTGTCGGTCGCCCTCGAGCTTGCCCACCACCGTACCGGTGTGGAGGTGGTCACCACCGGACAGGCGCAGGCACTTGGCCAGCACGCGGAAGTGAATGCCGTGTTTCGGATGACGGTCGATCACCGCGTGCATGGCGCGGTGGATGTGCAGCAGGATGCCGTTGTCACGGCACCAATTGGCCAGGCCGGTATTGGCGGTGAAACCACCGGTCAGGAAGTCATGCATCATGATGGGAGAGCCCACCTCCTTGGCGAACTCGGCACGCTTGTACATCTCTTCTGGCGTCGGCGCGGTGACGTTCAAGTAGTGGCCCTTGCGCTCACCGGTCTCCTGCTGGGCCTTCTGGAGGGCTTCGCCAACGAACTCGAAGCGGTCACGCCAGCGCATGAACGGCTGGGAGTTGACGTTCTCGTCGTCCTTGGTCATGTCCAGACCGCCGCGCAGGCACTCGTAAACGGCGCGCCCGTAGTTCTTGGCCGACAGGCCCAGCTTCGGCTTGATGGTCGCTCCCAGCATGGGACGGCCGTATTTGTTCAGGCGGTCGCGCTCGACCTGAATACCGGCGGGCGGACCACCGCAGGTCTTGATATAGGCGATGGGAAAACGGATGTCCTCGAGACGCAGGTGACGCAGCGCCTTGAAGCCGAACACGTTGCCCACCAGCGAGGTCAGCACGTTCACCACCGACCCCTCTTCGAACAGGTCGATGGGGTAGGCG
>JASJBY010000049.1 GCA_030066245.1 Gammaproteobacteria bacterium | reverse complement strand
GACCGTGGAGGGGGTGTCCACCCGTGGGACGAAGACCATGGACAGATTCTCCCTGCTGGGATTCACGGCGGCCCACAAGGCCATCAGCAGAGCGTGCCGATGAACGGTTGACAGCCGTTCGCCAGTGCTCGGCGATGCCCTTCACTGCATTCCGCGGGCAGAGCTCAGGCCGCCGGGCGCCCCTCCGGGGAGCGGGCAACCGAGGCAAGCGTGCTGACAAGATTCTTCAGGCCGTCTGCCAGCGCACTGGCATTCGCCGGCGCCCTGGCCTCCATGCCCCTGAGCAACAGCGATTCCACCTCCGGCAGGTCGCCGTACGCCGCCTTGTAACGCGCCAGACAGTGAGCCAGCAGGCGAGCGCAGCGGGCCACTTCATCCTTACTGGCGGCTTCCATGAGGGCGTCGGCGAAGCGCGCGTACTGGTCCAAGCTGTCCCGATCACACCTTTTCGACACCTGTTCGTCCTCTCGGGTGGCCAAGCCGGGTTTTGCCATCTCCTATCCCGTTCTATAGGCCACGGAACCCTGTGCTGTCATCAGACTGCCGGACGGTCAGCGCCGATTCTCCGACGAACGGTCGCTGGCGCTTACGGGACCCGGCAGTTGGGGCCGGTTAGCTCTCGGGGACGGAAGCGAACCTGGCAAATAGGCTAATTATCATGTTTTTATCAAATCTACCTTGAGTTATTTATTTGATAGACTATATTAGGTTTTAAGGACAACATACTGAATCGAAGGTAAGTTGTCTAGGGATTCTGTTTCTGGCTGGGGACCCGAGGGGTACCCTCATTGCAGGACGCGATGTCCGGGAGCGGTAGGCATGGAGACAAGCGCGGGCTTGGATGCTTTCAGCATACGGTCTGCCGGCGGAGTACCCGCCGTGACCACACCCTCCGGTTCGCACGCCGCCCTCCCGGGAGCCACTGGCTTGCAAGCTCTCCTCTGAAGACTCTGCTGCGTGCAAGGCCCTGATGCCCGGCGCCCCAACGCCGGGCTTTTTTTTGCGCCAGGGAAACCGGGCGGAACACATCCGTTGCCATCGCCCTCCGACATGCGGGTTAACATGGCCCCATGGCAAGCGGCGAGCCCCCAGATGAACGGAAGTCCGGCGGTCCGGTAACGCTGGAAGGACGGGTCGAGCGCGTCACCTTTCATAACGAGGCGACTGGGTTCAGCGTCCTGCGGGTGAAAGCGCCCGGACGCGGTGAGCTGGCAACCATAGTCGGCACAATCGCGGTCGTCCACCCTGGCGAGCAGGTGCAGCCCCAAGGCGGCTGCGTCATTGACCGTACGCACGGCCTGCAGTTCAAGGCGGACGTGTTGAGGGTCATACCGCCCAGTACGTTGGAGGGCATTGAAAAATACCTTTCCTCCGGACTGGTCCGCGGCATCGGGCCGCACTTTGCCCGCAAGCTCGTGGCGACCTTCGGGCGGGAAGTCTTCCATGTCATCGAGCATGAGCCGGAGCGCCTGACTGAGCTGGCGGGCATCGGCACCGGCCGCAAGAAACAGATCGCCTACGCGTGGGCAGAGCACATGGTGGTCCGCGATATCATGGTGTTTCTTCAATCCCACGGTGTGGGCACAGCTCGCGCACTGCGCATCTTCAAGACCTACGGACACCAATCGGTCGAACGGGTGCGGGCGAATCCCTACCGTCTCGCGCTGGACATCCTCGGCATCGGCTTTCCCACCGCAGACAGCATTGCCCGGCAACTGGGTGTTCCAAAGGACTCGCCGGCCCGGGCAGACGCAGGCGTGCGCCACATCCTGCAGCAGCTCGCCGAGCAGGGACACTGCGCCGGTAGAGTGTGCGACGTGGCCATATCCGCCGCCGAACTGTTGGACGTAGACCGGAGTGTCACCGAGCGAGCCATAGACACCGACGTCAAGCAGGCCAAGCTGGTCAGGGAAGCTGTCGATGGCGAACCTTGCCTGTTTCTGCCCGCACTGCACCACGCGGAGGCAGACGTGGCGTCACAGCTTCGGCGACTATCCAAGGGCGAGGCTCCATGGGGGCGCATAGATTCGCGCAAGGCGATCCCCTGGGCCGAAGCCCGGACGCAGCTGTCGCTCTCCAGTTCCCAGCGGTCAGCCGTGGCCCTGGCCGTGCAGAGCAAGGTGGCCGTCATAACCGGCGGGCCCGGGGTAGGCAAAACCACGGTTGTCAATACGATCCTCGCAATCCTGGGCGCCAAGGGTGCGGAGCTGTTCCTCTGTGCCCCCACCGGCCGCGCCGCGAAACGACTGAGCCAGTCCACCGGCATGCAGGCCAGGACCATACACAGGCTGCTCGAGTTCGACCCGAAGAGCTTCGATTTCAAACGCAACGCCGAACGTCCCCTGGAAGCCGATCTTCTCGTCGTCGACGAGGTATCCATGGTGGACATCACCCTGATGAGCAAGCTGCTGCGCGCCGTCCCGAGCCAGGCGGCGCTTCTGCTGGTCGGTGACGTGGACCAGCTTCCCTCCGTGGGCCCGGGCGCCGTGCTGGGCGACATCATCGACTGTGGGGCCGTACCGGTTGTGCGCCTAACGGAGATCTTCCGCCAGGCGGAAAGCTCACGGATCGTGGTCAACGCCCATCGCATCAACCAGGGGCTGATGCCCGAGCGGACAGCGGCAAGCGAGTCCACCCGTGATTTCTATTTCACCACCGCCGATGGTCCCGAGGCTGTCCACAGAAAGCTCATGCAGCTGCTGACGGAACGCATCCCGAGACGCTTCGGGCTAGACCCCGTGCGAGACATTCAAGTGCTGACGCCCATGAATCGCGGCGGGCTGGGCGCACATGCCCTGAACCTGGAACTGCAGCAGCGCTTGAACCCGGATTCGGCGCCCCGGGTAAACCGATTCGGATGGTCCTACGCACCCGGCGACAAAGTCATCCAGACGACGAACAACTACGACAAGGAGGTGTTCAACGGCGATATCGGCCGGATCGCGCGCGTCGACCCGGAAGAGTCGCTGGTGTATATCGACTACGACGGAAGGGAGGTGACGTACGAAGCGGGGGAGCTCGACGAGCTTTCACTCGCCTACGCGACCACAGTCCACAAGAGCCAGGGCTCTGAATACCCCGCCGTGCTGATCCCTCTGGCGGCGCAGCACTACATGCTGCTGCAGCGCAACCTCCTGTATACGGCGGTCACCCGCGGCAAACAGCTGGTGGTGGTCGTCGCTGAGCCGAAAGCCATGGCCATGGCCGTCCGGAATGTGCGCGCCAACAGGCGGCTGACGAATCTGAGGAACCGCCTCCGCGACGAAAAAGCGGATCCATAGGAGCCCCGTGCCGCCGGTGTTTCCGCTATAATCGCCGGGCCGCCTGGCGGAAACGATTATCAGTCCACAGTCATCGAGCATGGGTCAAAACACTCTGATTGCCTGCCATGAGTGCGACCTGCTGCACCGGGTCCGCCCAATCGAGGACGGCGCGGTGGCCAGGTGTGTGCGCTGCGGCGCGGTGCTCTACCGCCAGAAACACAACAGCCTCGATCGCACCCTGGCACTCACGGTCGCCGGACTGATTCTGTTCGTGGTTGCCAACACCTTCCCGTTCCTGGCCTTCGACATGCAGGGCCAGGTCACACAGACCACCTTGATCACGGGGGTCATTGACCTGTGGAGGCAGGGCATGGTGGGCCTTGCCATCGTGGTGCTGCTGACCAGCATCGTCGTTCCCGGCATTCAACTCATGGGGCTGCTCTACACGCTGGCGCCGATGAAGCTGGGCCGCGTGCCGCCGCATCTGGCACGGGTATATCGCTTCGTGCATGCCCTGCAGCCGTGGGGCATGATGGAGGTCTTCCTGCTCGGCATCCTGGTGTCGGTGGTGAAGCTGGCCGGTATGGCCACAATCGTGCCCGGGCTGGCCATCTGGTCCTTCGCGGTGCTGATACTGGTGCTCGCCGCCGCGGCCGCCAGCCTGGACCCCCGCCTGATCTGGGAGCGGGTGGAGTATCGATAATGACCGGCCAGACTGCCGCAAAGGCTTCACTGCTGAGCTGTCACAGCTGCGGTCTGCTGTCCCGGGCGACGCCGGGCCATCATGTGCGAGCCGCCTGTCCACGCTGCGGCGCGCCACTGCACAGCCGGAAAACCAACAGCGTCTCCAGGACCTGGGCCCTGATCATCGCAGCGTACGTCTTTTACATACCTGCCAACCTGCTTCCGGTGATGAGCGTCACCTCGCTGGGCAAGACCCAGTCGGACACGATCATGAGCGGCGTCTTCTACCTCGTCGTGCATGGCATGTGGCCCCTCGCCCTGCTGATCTTCTTCGCCAGCGTCGTGGTGCCCATGCTCAAGCTCATCATCCTGACTTACCTGCTCATCTCCGTGCAGCGGCGCTCCCACTGGCGTCCGGTGGACCGAACACGCTTGTATCGCATCACCGAGGCCGTGGGTCGCTGGTCCATGGTGGACATCTATGTGGTGACCATACTGGTCGCCCTGGTGAAGCTCGGCAACCTGGCCACTATCCAGGCCGGCGCCGGCGCGGTCTTCTTCGCTGCGGTGGTGGTCATCACCATGTTCGCGGCCATGACTTTCGACCCGAGGCTTATCTGGGACGTGATGGAGAACGAGCATGAGTGAAAGAGGCGCCGGATCTTCATCGCCAGATGCCATCCCCGAGGCAACTGTACAGACCAAGCGCAACATCTCCATTGTCTGGCTTATCCCTCTGGTGGCAGCCATCATCGGCGCCTTTCTCGCCTGGAAGGCGATTTCGGAGAAAGGCCCCACGATCACCATCCACTTCAAGAATGCCGCGGGCCTCGAAGTCGACAAGACCAAGCTGCGGTACAAGAACGTGGAAATCGGCCAAGTCACCAACATCGAGCTGACTCGGGACATCTCCAGCGTCATCGTGACCGCCGAGCTGCGCAAGGGGGCTGAGCCTTACCTAACCGACAACACGCGCTTCTGGGTGGTCCGGGCGCGCGTCGCGGCCGGTGAGGTATCGGGGCTGGGCACGTTGTTCTCGGGCGCATATATCGGTATCGACCCGGTGACGGAGGGCGAACCCACACGCTCTTTCGTCGGGCTCGAGCGCCCGCCCCTGTTCCGCACCGACGAGCCCGGCGCTGTCTTCCAGCTGCGCGCCAACAGCCTGGGCTCCCTGGAGAGAGGGTCTCCCCTCTACTATCGCCGGTTCAAGGTGGGTCAGGTTACCGACTATGAGATGGCCGAGGACGGCCGCTCCGTGGCCATCCAGGTGTTCGTTCACGCGCCACACCACGAGCGAGTGCGGGAGAACACAGTGTTCTGGAACGCCAGCGGACTGGATGTTTCGCTCTCGGCCGAGGGTGTCACCGTGGATACCGAGTCCTTCGTCTCCGTGCTGCTCGGCGGCGTCTCCTTCGATACGCCCCGGGCCCAGAAGCCAGGCTCCGCTCCGAAGAAGGACCAGGTTTTCGACCTTTACCCCAGCCGCTCAGCCACTGAGGAGCGGATCTACACGGAGAAGGAATACTACCTGCTTTACTTCGCAGGCTCGGTGAGGGGGTTGACCGTGGGCGCACCTGTCGAGGTGCGCGGGATCAAGTTCGGCGAGGTCGTGGACGTAACGCTGCAGTTCGACGTGCGCGAGCTGGAGCCCCGCATTCCCGTATTGATCATGCTGGAACCCGAGCGCATCGAGGTCATCGGCGGCGAGGATCCGGGCCAGAGCAACCTGGACGCACTGGTCGCCAAGGGCCTGCGGGCCCAGCTCAAGACCGGCAGCCTCCTGACAGGCCAACTCTACGTGGACATCGACATCCATCCCGACGCCGAGCCAGCCCAAGTCGTCTACGAGGGACCGTACCCGGTGCTTCCCACCCTGCCCTCATCGATGGAGGAACTTCGCGCCAGTCTGGCCGGCACGCTGGCTAAGATCGAGAAGCTGCCCCTGGCGGAAATAGGGGCGCACCTGAACAACACCCTGGCTGGCACTGATAAGCTGGCTAATTCGCCCGCGCTGGCGGAAACCGTCGACAGCCTGAACGCAACCGTCAAGGACATGAGAAGGCTGGTAAACAACCTGGATGCCAAGGTGGTCCGGGAAACCGCTGCAACCCTAAATCAGGCCCAGGCGACTCTGGTCTCCTTGGAAAGCAGCATGGGCCCCAACTCCACGCTCTACACCCAGCTCAACGAGCTCCTAAGCCAGTTGGCGGATGCGGCCCAGTCCATCCGACTCCTGGCCGATTACCTGGAGCGGCACCCGGAAGCGCTTATCAGCGGCAAAAAGTGAGGCGTGGCCAGCGAGGAGCGGTTGTGTAGTGTCACGCGAATGGGTCAAGTGATGGGTAGCACGGGTCATCAACCTTTGACAGACCGCTAGCCTGCCGCCGGATACTGGGCCAGAGTACCGAAGAACTGTTCGAAATCCTGGGCCGAAACCGGTCGGCCGTAGAACAGGCCCTGCCCCTCGTCACAACCCTGGCGACGCAACAGCTGCAGCTGGTCCTGGGTCTCCACGCCGGCGGCCACCACCCGCAGCCGCATGGTGTGGGCCAGGGCGACGGCCGAGGCCGTGACGGCGGCGTCGTTGGGGTCGGTGGTCAGATCCCTGACCAGAGACCGGTCGATCTTCAATTTGGCGATCGGGAAGCGGCGCAGGTAGCTCAGCGAGGAGTAACCGGTGCCGAAGTCGTCCAGGACCAGGGACACGCCCATGCTGCGCAGGCTCGTCAGGGTCGCCATGGCGGAGTCCGTGTCCCCCATCAGACAGCTCTCCTTCAACTCCAACTCCAGGTGGGCGGGCGACAGCTCCGCTTCCTGAAGTGCAAGCCTCACCATGTCTACCAGGCTCTGCTGACGGAACTGTCGTTCCGACAGGTTGACGCTCACCGGGATAGCCGTATGCCCGGCCTGCTGCCAGGCACGGTTTTGACGGCACGCACTGCCCATGACCCACTCTCCGATGGCCAGGATCAGGCCCGTGCGCTCCGCCAGGGGAAGAAAGTCTGCTGGTTCAACCAGACCCAATCTGGGGTGATACCACCGCAGCAGCGCCTCGGCGCCCACCAGATGTCCGGACCCGAGGGCAAAGCGCGGCTGGTAATGAAGCACCAGCTGGTCACCCAGCAGCGCTTCGTGCAGGTCGATCTCCAGCATCGAAGAATCCCCCTGCAGCGGCACCATGTCCCAGCTGAAGAATCGATAGTTGTTTCTGCCCTCGTCCTTGGCCCGATACATGGCCGTGTCGGCGCACTTGAGCAGACCTTCCATGTCCGATGCGTCCTGCGGGTACACGCTCACGCCAATGCTCCCCGTCACTTGCAGCTGGCGCTCACCGATAAGCACCGGAACAGCGAGAACTTGCAGCAGCTTCGCAGCCACCTGAGCGACGTCCGCGGTGCTTGCGCTCTGCTCCAGCATGACGACGAACTCGTCGCCACCGAGCCGGGCCACCGTATCGCCTTCGCGCAAGGTTGCGTGGAGGCGCTTGGCCAACTCCTGCAGAAGCCCATCACCCGCGTCGTGCCCAAGCGTGTCGTTGATGGTCTTGAAGCGGTCCACGTCCAGTAACAGGAGCGCCACCTGCCGGTCCGCCCGGTGGGCTCGAATCATGGCCAGATGCAATCGGTCGTAGAACAGCAGTCGGTTAGGCAGACCGGTCAAACTGTCGTGATGCGCCAGGTGCTGCAGACGCACCTGGCTCTCTTTCAGGGCCTGCACCCGCCGGTGGCGGCTGTAGATATCGGCGAGCAACCGCGCCATGAGTCGAAGCTGACCCTTGGCGTGGGCTATGACCTGTTCAGGCTGCTGCGAGTGAGCGGCTGCAGTTTTCTGCACGACCTGTGCTTCCAAGCGGTAGCGCTCGGCAATGGCGGCCTGCTGCCGCTTGCCCTGTGGCGCCGCGCCGTAACCGAGGCTGATGGCGCCAATCACCTCGTCGTCGGCTTTTATGGGCACGGCGTAAACGCTGAGCCCTCCATTGCAATATTCCAGATCCACGGGGGCCCCATTCTCCAGGGCGACCTTGGCTGCCTGGTTCCAACAGGATTCGTGGCAGTGCCACAGCCCGGAGTTCAGAGCGCTGACGTGGTCCGTGGTGTCGCATAGCCGGCGGCAGGCGGCGTGAAGCGTTTGGCAGTATCCGGAGCCGGGCAAAGCGACCGCGTAGTCGCCGTTGGCCTCGTAGATGGCGACCGCCGTGTTCAGAAGTTCCTGAAGAGAGCTGGCCACTTCGACCAGGCACTGGCTACCGATTGCATCCAGCAGGATGCGCGAGCGGTTGAGGTCGCTCAGGTCCCAACTCACGCGCAACTGTTCTCCACTCGGCTTTCGCTTCGGCACCCGTGTTAGCCCCCACACAGTCTGCGCTGACTATCCCGTCGGGCGGGCAGACCCGCCCTCCTCACCGCATCGCCACCAAGGGCACAGGGTCCGCTGGTTACCACTTGCGCCGGTCGGGCCGTGACGGTTAGAGAAGGATAGCTCACGCGATGAGCACAAGCGGCCATGTGTACGGTCTCAGTCTTCTGCTCGACGGGTGGCGGCGCCGGCTCCGCAATGGTTTGCCGGCGCGCCACTTGACGACACCGGTATTGCAATTAGAATATTAAGATATTCGAAATACACCATAGACTCCTCCTCCTTATGTTCTATTGGTGTGTCCGGCGCAGTCGATTAGACTGCGCTTTTTTTTATTCTGCGCTCACCGCCTACGAGCGAAGCGAAGGACTGACGGAGATGACGCGGTGACTATCAAATTGAGGGGGTTGATTGCGCCCGCCCTGGTATTAGCGGCCGTCACTGCAAGGGCGGAGACAGCCTACGTCACTGACATACTGCAACTCGCCCTGCACGAGCAAGAGGGATCCAGCGGCAGCCTATTGCGAAACCTTGTTAGCGGAACTCAGCTGGAAGTCCTTGAGCGCAAGAACTACTACGCCAGAGTCCGAACGGCTGACGGCGTTGAGGGCTGGACAAAGGCGAATTTCCTGGTGGCGGACAAACCGGCGCGCCTGCGCCTGGCCGAGCTTGAGCAACAGAGCGGCGCCCTGGCGACGGACCGGGACAAAGCGCTCGAGTCGCTGGCTGCCGAGAGGGAAAGGCTGGCAGCCGTGCGCGAGCAAGCCCAGAAAGCGTCCCAGCTGGCAAACGAAAACGCTGCGAAGCTCCGTCAGCTGCAGCAGGAAAATGCGGACTACCGTTCCCGCCTATCGGTGCAGGAATTCAGCATCCCGTGGAAGTGGTCCCTCGGCGGCCTGTTGGCGAGCCTTATTCTCGGCTTCATGGGCGGCATCTTCTGGTTTGATTACCGAAGCCGCAGACGGCACGGTGGACATCGCATCTACTGAGGCCGGCTCGAGCCGAACAGTCGGGTGGCGCAGGATACATGCCTGTGCAATAAACCGGAGTGTCTGCCGTTCCATTTAGGGTTAGAATTCGCGTGGCCCTGGGTGGCCAGTATCTCTGAGGGACAACAAGGAGTCATAGAAGGAAACGTCGCAATGAACGCAACGACAAACAAGGGCAAACCGACAACGCCCCCTGTAAAGAAACGCGCTGCTGCCAAGAAACGCGCCGCGCCCAGGAAGGCCGCCACGAAAAAGGTGGGAGCCGACAGGTCGAATTCCAGCCCGGTCAATATCTCGGCAGAAGAGCGCTGGCGAATGGTGGCAACGGCCGCCTACCATCGGGCAGAGCAGCGGGGCTTTGCGCCCGGCCACGAAGTAGAGGACTGGCTCAACGCTGAGAAGGAAATCGATGCGGTGTTAAGTCCCCGATAAGGCAGCCCCGCTGCGGGTGCGCCATGGAGCGGGCGGCGCCCCCGAGTCCAGACAGGCCGTGTCAGTCCCAGGCGGCGCGTGACGGTCCGAGCGGTGATATCTATCTCTCCGCTTCGCTGGCACAACGCACGCACTGTTTTGTCATGGGCTCGATTTCCAGCCGCTTCGGATTTATCGGCTCGCCACAGGTGACGCAGTAGCCGTACTCGCCGTCGTCCATGCGCTGCAGCGCCTCGTCGATACGGCGCAAATCCATCTCTCGACGGCGTTGCAGCTCAGCTGACAGAGCCTGTGACTGCATGGCGTCCATCCGCGACAGACGCCCCAGCCGTGCCTGATCCAGCTCGACAGGCTTGAGCTCGTCTGCATGGTCCACGCTCTGGCGAAGCAGCTCTTCGCGCTGCTCCAACAGACGGGTCCTGAGACCCGACAAGTCGAGTTCTTCCCGTTCACCCATGACTGCTTGCTCTCGGCGACTGAACCTCCGCCATCATCCTCCTGCCCGCAATCCGTCTGACTATTTTTGGCCGTGGTGCTTTGTTGTTGTCAGGAGCCGGCGCTCAAGCGGCATTCCCGCGAGGGGGTCTGGCGGCCAGTGGATGTCACACCGCGCCCATCATATCGCGGACCTGCGCAGGGAGCGACTTTCTCCTTTCGCTGGACCGGGCCAGGGGACCGCAGTGCCGCGCCCGCAGGCCGCCGCCAATCCGCATGGCCGCCGGCAGCCTCGCTCCGTTGAGCATTGGCGGTGGGGGCGTACCGTTACGACCCGAACACCAATGCCGTCAGCCGGACGTGCCCTCCACGAAGCGAAGCTCGGTGGTCAATCGCCCCTGAAACCAGGCTTCAAGCTGCACGCCGCAGGCGGTTTCGGTTACAGAAAAGCCCTTCTGTCGCTCGGGGTTTAATCCGGCAAGCGCGAGTCGTCCGCAGGGATAGCTTACCTCCACCGTGACTCGCATGGGGTAGTAGCCGTCGAGGAAGCGCCGCATGTAGGGGCCGTTGCGCACGCTGTAGCTGCCGTCTTCGTTATGGCTGAGCACCTGGCTCTCGGCGTTCAGGCACAGCTCAGCTCCCTGACTCACGTTTTCCAGCTGCACGGATGCGCCGTCTACCCATGCCCGGGCGATGTTACGCTTGCCCGTAATGGTCAGGTTTCGCAGCCGGCCCTTGCGAAACACGATTTGTGCCCGTGGCACTGCGTCCAGATGCTCGTGGCACTGCCTGAGCCGTGCCCAGCCATCTTCGAGACTGCCTTCATCCAGGGTCAGGGAGTTGCGATGATAGTGGACCGGTGCATCGGGCGGCACGCTCAAGAATTCGAGCTCACCATCGTTGACCTGCGCGATGCGCTCTTCGAAATCATCGTCGAACCAGTCATCCTCAGCGGTCCCGTCGGTATCAGCCCGAACGACATACACGATAAGTATCAGGGCCAGCACACCGGCTACTTGTGCGGGAATTATCATTGTAAGACACTCTTGTCCTTCAATCTCGGAAAAGCCCTCAAGGCAGGTAGCGCGCGGAAGGCCATTTGAAGCTGATATCGGGGCCTGACTCTTAAGAGCGCATCACGGGTCAGCTGCTGCGGTGCCGGACCTGAAGTCGGGCGCCTGTCGCGTGGGTCAAAGGTCCGCGTGGCGACGCTGTTAGAGTCCTCTTTTTCCAGCGAACATGTCTAAGCGGTCCGCCGAAGTCCCCTCTAACCTAGACTGGACCGCCATCCGGACGGTATTCCTGGATATGGACGGTACCCTGCTAGACCTCAATTTCGATAACCAGTTCTGGCAGGTTCACGTACCGTTGCGTTACGCAGAACGGCATGGCATGGCGTTGCAGGAGGCCAGGGATGAGCTGTTCAAACGTTACCGGCAGGTCGAGGGGACCATTGACTGGTACTGCCTGGACTACTGGACGCGTGAGCTGCAGATGGATATCGCGCTGCTCAAAGAAGAGGTGGACCACCTCATCGCGGTGCACCCGCACGTGGTGGAGTTTCTCGACGCCGCCCGAGGAGCCCAACGGCGAGTCTTGCTGGTGACCAACGCTCACGGCAAGAGCCTCGGTTTGAAAATGGACCGCACCCGCCTCGGCGGCCATTTCGATTCCATAATCTGCGCCCACGACTTCGGTTTACCGAAAGAGCAGCCAGCGTTCTGGCGTCGCCTTCGCGACACCGAGGACTTTGACCCAGCGACGACACTGCTGGTGGATGACAGCCCTTCCGTGTTGCGCTCCGCCCATCAGTACGGCATACGCTACCTGCGTGCCGTTCACCAGCCCGACAGCCAAAGGCCCCCGCGGGAAGACCTGGATTTCCCGGCCATTCGCACGTTCCTGGATATCATGCCCCCCAGCGCTTGAAGCGTTTTTTGCAATAGGCAAGCAGCGCCTCGTAGTCGGGAAAGAACAGGTCGAAGCCTTCTTCGGCAGGTGCGTCGAACTCGCAAAAGTCGTTCGTGTAGTCACGGCAAATCTGCGGGCGGGTCTCGTAAACCCCGCAGCTACCGTCCGGTTGCAGGTGCGCGCAGCTGGTATTGATGAGCAAGTACCAGCCGCTCTTGTCTTTGTATACCTGCACGCCTCGATGTGAAATCTGCCAGAGCAGATGGTCGAAATCCTGCTTTGATCGCGGGGCATCTATGGCCTGCGTGAAATAAGTGCAACATTTTGAGTTGGTGCACCGCTGGCATTTCGACTGCGTATAAGCACTCGGAGGAAGCACTGCGATTACGGCTTGGTCCATGTTGTTTCCTCATCGCCCCCGATTACGAATCGGGACGGCAAGCGCTTCTGTCAACGCTTCTCGTACAGCAGGTCCCAGACGTGATGTCCGAGCCTCCGGCCGCGTCGTTCAAAACGGGTCATGGGTCTTTCTCCAGACCCGGCGAGAAAGTTTCCGTGGCCGGCCCGGTTGCTCAGAGTTTCATCCACGTCGGCTATATCAAGCATCTGTTCAGCATAGTCCATCCAGTCGGTGGCGAGATGCAGGCGCCCTCCTGCCTGTAGCTTGCGTGAGACCAGTGAGACAAAAGGCGATTGGATGAGTCGACGTTTGCGGTGTCGTTTCTTTGGCCAGGGATCGGGGAACCAGATGTTAACTCCCTGCAGGCTCGCATCGGGTATGCACCGGTGGAAAACCTCTACCGCATCGGCCCGAAAGATTCGGACATTCTGCAACCCGCTTGCGTCCAGGCCGGAAAGTATCCGGCCTATGCCCGGAGCATGAACGTCGATGCCGATGTAGTCCCTTTCCGGATGCGCTTCGGCCAGGGCGAGCAGTGCCTGGCCGTCCCCGAAACCGACCTCCACGAAACGCGGAGCCGGGCGACCGAATACCGACGACCAGTCCGGCCGTGTATTCGGATCAAGGCCGTAGCGCGGCCAGAGCGAATCCAGGGCACGCCGCTGACCGGGGGTCAGTCTGCCACCGCGGAGCACGTAGCTGCGCACCGGCCGGTCAACTGTGACGAATTCCACAAAAGTCGCCTAAGACGGTGTAAACACGGGCGCCATAGCGTATCGTTTAAGGGGCTGCCTGCCAACAGCCTTGGAGCCAGGAACCCCGTCCATAGGGACCGGAAGGCCCGCGCGCCTTTACTTTTTGGGTTGAATGAAGTATGAAGCTAGGCTTGGTAAGGAACGCCACAGTCGATGTATGCACTCATGACGGACATCAAGCCAACGGTAGTGGTCGTCGACGACAGCGCAACCGCCATCTCCCTCTATCGCATGAGCGCGGCCGAGCTGTCCGTGGACCTGCATGCATTTCAATCGGCGGACGAGGCCATCGCCTACCTGGGCGGCAACCAGCCCGACCTGCTCTTCCTCGACATCGTCATGCCGGAGAAAGACGGCCTGACCATGCTTAAGGAGCTGAGGGCTCTACCCACGCACACCAACACACCCGTCATTATGGTGACATCCAAGGACTACCACCAGGACAGGGCGATCGCGAGAGGTCTGGGCGCACTCGACTTTCTACTGAAACCCCTGAGCGCGAGAGAAATTCGCGCATTGATTTGCCAGCATACCGGCGCCGAAACATCCGGCCACAGCAGCGCCGGTCAATGACCGCCAACTACCTTCGCTTCTGGGGCGTGCGGGGCTCGTACCCTGCACCCTTCGACACACATCTGCGCGCTGGCGGGAATACTTCCTGCGTTGAGATCCGGGTCGGTGAACACATTCTTATATGCGACGCCGGCTCGGGTGTCATACCCTTGGGCAACGAGCTCATGGCCCAATCCACGGTACGGGACCTGATGGTGGTGCTCACCCACTACCACTGGGACCATATTTCCGGCTTGCCTTTTTTCGTGCCCGCCTTCACGCCTGACTGGACTATTCATTTCTTCGGCCCCGGCAAGAACGAAAGCGAAATACGACAGAGCATCTCTGAACAGATGCGCGCCCCTTATTTTCCCGTTGAGACGGAGACCTGGCTGGCCGACGTGGAGTACCGCAGGCTCCGCGAGGGTACGCTCGAGCACGGCCCGATAAAGCTCCAGCACTTCAATGTGCATCATCCGGGGACCACCTTCGGTTACCGGATCGAGGCGGCTGGCAAGACCATCGTTTATGTGTCCGACAACGAGCTTTTTTTCCTCGACCAACCCATAGACGAGCGGCTCGGCAAGTCGGACATGGACGAGCAGGAGCAGGCCCTGCTGGAGGAAATGAAAGAAGAGGAAAAATGGACCGCGCTCAAGTTCATGATGGATGCCGACATCCTGATTCACGACGCACAGTACACACCTGAAGACTACGCCCGGAAACGCGGCTGGGGGCACTCCTGCTACATCGACACGGTCAATTGCGCCATCGATGCTCGAGTGAAGAGTCTCTACCTGTACCACCTCGACCCGAACTACCCTGACGACATGATCGACCGACTTCACGACCATGCGCTGCAGATCATCCGGGAGCGTGGCTCTGATTTGCAGTGCAGCGTGGCAAGGGAAGGCCTCACAGTGGGCCTGGACGGGTAGCCGGCCAGCAACAGTGTCAGCGCGATCCGGCGTTACCGGACATCCGGTCGGGCATACAGGGCAGGGGC
>JASJBY010000048.1 GCA_030066245.1 Gammaproteobacteria bacterium | reverse complement strand
GGAAGCACATTGAGCGGGAGATGATGCTCATCAAAGTACGCGCCGTCGCCGAGGAACGTGATGAGGTGAAACGCCTAGCCGACATCTTTCGCGGTCGGGTAGTTGACGTCACGGAAGCCAGTTACACCATCGAAGTGACGGGTAACGGGAGTAAGCTGGACGCGTTCATTCATTCAGTGAACGACAAGCGTATTCTCGAGGTCGTGCGCTCCGGCATTCTAAGCATCGCCCGGGGCGAGAAACGCCTGCATGCGTAGGGCCCCGGGGAGTCCCTTCGGGCAGAGGGGCGCGGGAAAGATCGCGGCGTAAGGATACGTTTCTGCACAGTCACGGACAGGCCCGGGTTTCCGGGCCTGTCGCCGTCTCTTAGGGGAAATCCATGCACATCTACTACGACAAAGACGCCGATCTCTCGATCGTCGCGGGCATGAAGGTGGGGATCCTGGGCTACGGCTCACAGGGCCATGCCCATGCCAACAATCTTCGGGATTCGGGCGTAGACGTGAGCGTAGGACTGCGCAGCGGTTCGGCGTCCGCGGCCAAGGCGGCTCAGGCGGGGCTCAGCGTCAAGGCCGTTGACGAGACTGTCGCAGGTGCCGATCTGGTCATGGTCCTGGTTCCGGACGAGCACCAGGCGCGACTCTATCGGGAACAGGTCGCGCCCAACATAAGACAGGGTGCGGCTCTGGCCTTTGCCCACGGTTTCAACATCCATTTCGGGCAGATCGAGCCTCGAGATGACCTGGACGTGGTCATGATTGCCCCGAAAGGACCCGGTCATCTGGTACGTTCCACCTACCAGCAGGGCGGGGGCGTGCCGACCCTGATTGCCGTTGCGCAGGATGCCTCGGGCCGTGCCAAGGACATTGCGCTGTCCTACGCCAGTGCCAATGGCGGGGGCCGTGCCGGTGTCATCGAAACCACCTTCCGAGAGGAGACCGAGACGGATCTGTTCGGGGAACAGGCGGTGCTATGCGGTGGCGCGACAGCCCTGGTGCAGGCCGGCTACGAGACCCTGGTGGAGGCCGGCTACGCGCCGGAAATGGCCTATTTCGAGTGCCTGCACGAGCTGAAGCTTATCGTTGACCTCATGTACGAAGGCGGCATCGCCAATATGCGTTACTCCATCTCCAACACGGCCGAATACGGTGACCTTACCCGTGGGCCCCGCATCATCAATGACCAGACCAGAGCGGAAATGCGGCGAATTCTGGGAGAAATTCAGCGCGGTGAGTTTGCCCGGGAATTTATCATGGAGAATCAATCGGGTGCCGCGACCCTCAAGGCAAAACGCCGCATCGGACAGGCTCATCCCATCGAGACCGTGGGCGCGCGGCTGCGGTCCATGATGCCCTGGATTAGCGCCAACAAGATTGTTGACCGAAGCAAGAATTGAACGCAAGGGGCTCCGCGGCAAAGAAACGTACGAGAGTTCCCCGTGTTTGCTCCGGAAGGCCGGCTACCGATCGTCGCCACGGCGGCCCTTGCTGCCACCGTTAGCGTCGCGCTGGGGTCACTTGTCGCGGTACCCCTGTGGGGAGCGGTTATTGCGCTCGGGCTCATGTACCGCGACCCGCCTCGGACTGTTCCTGCGCTGCCTCTGGCTCTGGTAGGGCCGGCGGACGGGCGCATCGCGTCCGTGCGACTCGCGGCGGACCCGTGGCTCCAGCGGGATGCCTTACGCACCGCCATTCGTCTGCCGTGGCTCGGTGTCGGTCCCCTGCGTAGTCCGACCGAGGGCAAGGTCATGGACTACAGGCTCGCTCGAGAGGCGGAGCAGAGGGCAGATTCCTACGTTGTGCCAAGGCGATTCGCCGTCTACAACGCCATGTGGGTTCGTACTGACGAAGGGGACGATGTGGTCCTGGTGGTCTCCTCACGCTGGTCATTCCATCGCCTCCGATTCTCGGTAAGCGTGGGGGAGCGCGTGGGGCAAGGTCAGCGGTGCGGATTCTCCCATTTCGGGTCTCGCGTCGATGTGCTGGCGCCCAGCTCCACGCGTTCGCAGGTAGACCCCGGCCAGCCCGTACTGGCGGGATCGACGGTCATCGCGAGCCTCGTCCACGAGTGAGGGCTTCTTTCGCAGGTGAAGTATGCGAGAATCTTCGGAAAGTCATGGCTCCGGTCCATCGCCTGTCCCTGGTTTAAGCGTGAACGAACAGGCCTCTGGCGGGAAGCGGCGACGGGGCATCTACCTGTTGCCGAATCTGTTCACAACGGCAGCTCTGTTTGCCGGCTTCTACGCCATCGTCTCGGCCATGAACGGCCGCTACGAGCCCTCGGCGATAGCCATTTTCGTGGCTCTGGTCCTCGACGGCATGGATGGCCGCATAGCCCGCCTCACCCACACTCAGAGTGACTTCGGCGCGGAGTACGATAGTCTCGCGGACATGATCTCGTTCGGCCTCGCGCCAGCGCTGGTGGTGTACGAGTGGTCGTTGAGCACCCTCGGCAAGGTCGGCTGGTTGGCGGCGTTCCTGTACACGGCCGCAGCTGCACTGCGTCTGGCGCGTTTCAACACCCAGGTGGGAATCGCCGACAAACGTTACTTCCAAGGACTCGCAAGCCCGTCGGCAGCTGCCATCGTCGCTGGACTCGTATGGCTCGGAGACGATTTGGATATGCGTGGTCCGGAGCTCAGCTATGCCGCCCTTGGCGTCACCGTGCTGGTCGGAATCCTGATGGTGAGCAATCTGCGCTATCACAGCTTCAAGGCATTGGATTTGAAGGAGCGCATGCCTTTCTTCAAAGCCATCGTGATAGTGCTGATGTTTGTGCTGATCGCCATGCATCCACCTCAGATCCTGTTCGCACTGTTTCTCGGCTACGCTGTTTCCGGGCCCCTGTTAACGCTCGCGCAGCTGAGGCGGCGGCGCGCCGCGCGCAAGGGTCAGGGGGCGGCCGAGGGCAAAGGCGAGTCCTGAGCCGGCGCAACGGTCGCGAAGGCGATTGGGAACGACTTGGGAGAGGATTAAAGCAGCCGAGCCCACGGAGCGGCGGCCTGCGTTTTACGGATGTGGGGCCGGACATAGGGCGTCGTGGGAGGATTACGTCCCGGGCCCACTGTCCAGCGTGCCGCACGCTCTCCGCTAACCCCGTCCCTGCAACCGCTGGCCGAAGGGACCATAAACTGCGCCACCGGACGCTGCACGCGGCCAGCTTCTGCGAAGGCCCGTTGACGCGTCGAAAGGTCGGCTCGGGCGGTCGAGGCATACCGGGCCCAAGCGCCCGAGTTGGCATTAACGGAGCATGTTCATGAGCAACAAACTAGTCATCTTCGACACCACCCTGCGCGACGGTGAGCAGAGCCCCGGTGCATCCATGACACGCGACGAAAAGGTGCGTATTGCCAAGGCCCTGGAGCGAATGCGCGTCGATGTGATCGAGGCAGGCTTTCCTATTGCCAGCCCCGGTGATTTCGAGGCCGTGCAGGCGGTGGCGCGAGCCGTGAAGGAAAGCACCGTTTGTGGTCTGGCCAGGGCAGTGGACAAGGACATCGATCGGGCGGCGGAGGCCTTGGAAGAAGCGGAGTCGGCGCGTATCCACACCTTTATCGCCACGTCTCCGATTCATATGGAGAAGAAGCTGCGCATGACGCCTGACCAAGTGCTGGAGCAGGCCGTGCGTGCCGTGAGGCGTGCCCGACAGTTCACGGACAACGTGGAGTTCTCGCCGGAAGACGCGGGGCGGTCGGAAATCGATTTCCTTTGCCGGGTGCTCGAAGCGGTAATCGATGCCGGCGCCGGGACCATCAACATTCCAGACACTGTGGGTTACAGTCTTCCACACCGCTTTGGTGCCC
This sequence comes from Gammaproteobacteria bacterium, assembly GCA_030066245.1. Taxonomy (GTDB): domain Bacteria; phylum Pseudomonadota; class Gammaproteobacteria; order JAABTG01; family JAABTG01; genus JASJBY01. The sequence continues at coordinate 10,779 of JASJBY010000048.1, read as the reverse complement.
TGGTGGGTGACCTCATCGCTCGCATTCCCAACTCCGACAAGGCTGTTTTCTCAGTCCACTGCCACAACGATCTCGGCCTGGCGGTTTCCAATTCCCTGTCGGCGGTCCTGAACGGGGCTCGACAGGTGGAGTGTACTGTCAACGGCCTAGGTGAAAGGGCCGGCAATGCGGCGCTGGAGGAAATCGTGATGGCGGTGCGTACCCGAAAGGACGCTTTTCCCTTACAGGTGGACCTAGACACCACGCAGATCGTCCACTGTTCCCGGCTGGTCTCCAACATCACCGGTTTTCCAGTGCAGCCCAACAAGGCGATTGTCGGCGCCAACGCCTTTGCGCACGAGTCCGGCATTCATCAGGATGGCGTGCTCAAGAGCCGGGAGACTTACGAGATCATGCGTGCCCAGGACGTGGGCTGGTCCGCAAACCGCATGGTGCTGGGTAAACATTCGGGGCGCAACGCCTTTCGCAGCCGGCTTGATGAGCTCGGCGTCGTTTTCGACTCGGAGGAGGAGCTCAACGCCGCCTTCGCCCGCTTCAAGGAGTTGGCGGACAAGAAGCACGAGATCTACGACGAGGACCTTCAGGCGCTCGTGACGGATACCAGCCTGAGGGTCGAGAATGAGCGCTTCAAGTTGCTCACCATGCGCGTCTGCTCGGAGACTGGGGAGACGCCCGTCGCGGCGGTGACCCTGAGCATCGATGGTGCCGAGCACACGGCGACTCAGGCCGGCAGCGGACCGGTGGATGCCACCTACAGGGCCATCGAGGCACTGGTCCAGAGTGCATGCGATCTGCAGCTCTATTCGGTCAACAACATTACCAGCGGCACAGATGCCCAGGGAGAGGTTACCGTCCGCCTGGAGAAAGGCGGGCGCATTGTGAACGGGCAGGGGGCGGACACCGACATCGTCATCGCCTCGGCGAAGGCCTACCTGCACGGGCTTAACAAAATGCTGGCGCCCGGGGATCGCACCCATCCGCAGAGGTGAGGAAGCCGTGGTAGAGGCGCGCAGCGGCTGGGACGGCATGGCGCCGGCACGGCGTTGTCGGCAGCTTGACACGGTCGCCACGGCGTGGTCACCATCGTGCCTGACCGCTGACCGCTGACCGCTGACCGCTGACCGCTGACCGCTGACCGCTGACCGTGGACGACCTTCGACAACAGTACCTCGACGCCATGGGCATCGCCGTTTGGGTGCGTCGGCATCCACCAGCGAAAACCGAGCGCTCACCTGGTGCGGCGGCGACGGCAGCGACACTGTCGGATGAGGTTCCTGCGGCGTCAGAAGAGCCTGTTCTCGACTGGACGACCCTGCAGGCGCGGGTGGCGTCCTGCACGAAGTGCGAGCTGCATCGCACACGTACCCAGACCGTATTCGGTACGGGAGACCGGCGGGCAGACTGGATGGTGGTGGGCGAGGCGCCCGGGGCGGACGAAGACCGCCAGGGCCAGCCCTTCGTCGGGCGAGCGGGTCAGCTTCTCAATGCCATGCTGAGAGCCATCGGGCTATCGCGCGAGCGAGTGTACATCGCCAACATTCTCAAGTGCCGCCCGCCCCGGAACCGGGATCCACGCCCCGAGGAAGTGACCTGCTGCGAGGACTACCTGCATGAGCAGGTGGCGCTGATCAAGCCGCGGCTGATTCTTGCGGTGGGTCGTATCGCCGCCCACAACCTGCTCAAGACCAGTACGCCGCTGAACAGGATGCGGGGGCGGCTCTACCGGTACAGCGACACAGGCATCCCTGTCGTGGTCACCTACCATCCCGCTTATCTGTTGCGTTCTCCGAAGGAGAAGAGCAAAGCGTGGCAGGATCTGCGGTTTGCCATCCGTAACGGTTTGGAGGGTGAATGAACGCAGTCCTGCGGCTTTCGGAGCCGCGATTCAGGCCCATGGTCGAGGATGACCTGCCGCTGGTGATCGGAATCGAGCAGGAAGCCTATCCGTTTCCGTGGACGGAGCAGATTTTTCGCGACTGCCTGCGCGTTGGCTACAGCTGCTGGGTCGCCGACCGGGACGGTCATGTGGACGGCTATGGCGTCATGTCGGTCAGCGCCGGGGAATGCCATATCCTCAATCTCTGCGTTAGGCCCGAGCTGCAGCGGCGAGGGGTGGGGAGCCGGATGTTGGCCCACCTGCTCCAGCTGGCACGAAAACATGGGGCAGGGACTGCGCTGCTGGAAGTGCGTCCTTCGAATCACCCTGCCGTAGCGCTCTACCAGCAGGCGGGATTCGGCGAGGTCGGCATGCGGCGACAGTACTATCCCGCGGCCCATGGGCGGGAGGATGCCCTGATTCTCGCCAAGGATCTGACCGTCGGCCCGTGACGCGGCGCCTGGCCAGGGCAAAGCACCGCTCAAGCTGCCGATTCCCGTTCGCTGACTGCCTGGCGCAATCGTTGGAGCTCGCCGTCCAGCTCCGCGATTCGGCGGCTCACCAGAGCGGTGTCACCCTCCTGGGCCGCGTGCTCCAGACGACGGGCCGACGCTTTAACCGCCTGCGCCGCACAGTGGGCCGCGCCGCCCGCCAGCTTGTGGGCCAGCTCGACGATTACGGCCAGCTGCTCATCTTCCAGCGCATTCTGAAGTTTCTCGGGGTAGACCCGGGTTTCCTGCAAGAGCATGCCGAGCAGTTCGCTGGCCAGCTGCTCGTTGCCCGCCGTTGCCCTGAGGGTCTGCTCCCAATCGAGCACCTGGGGCCTGCGGTCATCTCGGCTCGTGGCTGCGGCTTCGGTGCCCTCCCCGTGCCCACTTGCGCCGGCTCGGCCCACGCCGACCCATTTCTTCACCATGGCGAACAGGGAGCCCTCATCGATGGGCTTTGACAGGTAGTCGTCCATCCCTGCCGCCAGGAAGCGCTCCCGGTTTCCCTCCAAAGCGTCGGCGGTCAGGGCAATTACGGGTGTGTGCCGCCCGCCCTGCTCCGCCGACCGGACCATGGACGTGACCGTCGCGCCATCCATCTCCGGCATATGCACATCCATGAGCACGATGTCGAAGCTGTGGTCGACAAGCCGCTCCAGAGCCTCCCGCCCGTCCACTGCGACGGTCACATCCGCTCCCCGGCTCTCCAGCAGATAGGCCGCCAGTCTTCGGCTGACTTCATTGTCCTCGGCTACCAGAACACGGATGCCGACCAGGTCGGCGCTTGGCTCTGCGTTCGGCCGGCTGCCGTCCTCGGCAAAAGTTGCCGCGGGTTGACCTGTGAGCAAGTACTCTACCTGGCCTTTGAGCCGGGCAATACGTACGGGCTTGGACAGAGCGCTGGAGACTCCCATGCGTGTCAGGGCGCTCAGACGACTCTGTTCGGTGGTGTTCGCCAGAGCCAGGACCGGGCAGCGGCACCCCTGGACGACCAGCTCAACCAGCTCGCGCGCCGCAGCGGAGTTGCCCTCTTGAGCTGGTAATCCGAGCACGGCGATGTCGTACCCGGTCCTCGTCTTCACGGCCTCGCGCAGGCGCCTGGCATCGCCCGTGTCCAGCACCTTGAGCCCCCACGCCGTTAGGTCCTCGAGCAAAGAGAGTCGGGTGATGGGATGCGCTTCGAACAGCAGGGCGCGCCTGCCCCGGAGAGATGGTGCGGGCGTCTGCATGGCGCCGCGTGATTTTTCACATCGCACCGTGAAGCTCACCGTGGTCCCTTTGCCCTGGGCGCTTTCAAGCGCGATCTGACCGTGCATCCGCTCCACCAGCTTTTTGCAGATCACCAATCCCAGTCCGGTGCCACCAATCTTCCCCGCAGGGTTCCTTTCCGCTTGGCTGAAAGCCCGGAACAAGCGCCGTCGATCCTCGTCGCTCAGACCAACACCGGTGTCCGACACACTGAAGCGCACGACCATGTGGCTGCGGGTTTCGTCTTCCCGCATGATTCTGACGACCACGCTACCGGCGTCCGTGAACTTCACCGCGTTGGACACGAGATTCACCAGCACCTGTCGCAGACGCACGGGATCGCCGCGAACGACGCTCGGCACATCGGAGTACATGACATACACCAGTTCCAGGCCCTTTTCATGCGCGTTCGGCGCCATTAACTCCAGTACGTCCTCCACGCAGTCGCGGAGCAGGATGTCCACATTCTCCAACTCCAGATTGCCAGACTCTATCTTGGAGAAATCCAGGATATCGTTGACGATCCTGAGCAGCGACTCACCGGAGCGTTTGATGGTCTGTGCGTGGCTTTGCTGCTCCTCGTCCAAAGGGGTCTTTAGCAGCAGCTCGGTGTAACCCAGAATACCGTTCAGCGGTGTCCGGATCTCATGGCTCATGCTGGCCAGAAACTCGGATTTCACGTCGCTGGCCACCAGAGCTTCTTTTTTCGCCAGGGCCAGCTGAGCGTTCTGAATCTCCATCGTTTCGAGCGTCTCGCGCAAGCTCAATGTGGCCCGGTCAACCTGTTGCCGTACGTTCTTCTGTTCTTGCTGCTGACGAGCCGCTATCGCATTCAAGCTCTTTTCAAGAGTTCCCAGTTCGCCGCCCGAGGTCTCCGCCAGCCGGGCCGTCAGCTCGCCCTGCTTCAGCTTTCTGGCGGCTGCGGAAAGTCGTCGAACAGGTTGGGTCACGCGACCCACCTGCCAGCTCAACGCTACAATCGTCACCGTCAGCAATGACAGCGTGACGAGCAGGCTGCTACGCAGTAACCGATCCTTCTGCAACAGGGTCGATGTGCGCGACAACTCCACCCGAACGCGGCCCAGCTCGACCGTCGAGGGATTGATCTCTGAATCGGGAAATTGCTCCGCTTTGTTGAAATCCCCGAACTCGTCAACGATGTACTGGTTTTGCAGAACCGGTGCCTGGAAGATCATCGAGAGCCCGTCCTGCGAGGTGGCGTAGGACAGGGACGCAGGGGCGTCAGAGCTTACACCGGGTCTGTCAATATGCACATTTATGGCTGTACCGGGCAGTGGTGACGGTACATCGTGAGCGCGGAAGCTCGGGCCGTTTCGGGCCAGTATGCGCCCGTCACTGTCAACGATCTCCACGGCTCGGACGTCCCGCTCCTCGATGATCGTGTTGACCAGGGAAAGCAGAAAAGCCTCGTTGCCGGCGAACACACCGTACTCGCTGGCTGGGGCGAGTTGGCGGACCAGGGCTGCGCCGCGCTCCACAAAGGTCTTGTCGAGCTCGCGAAAGCGGCTGCGTATGTGATGTCCAGTAAGCAGCAGCGACAGGATGACAAGCGGAACCAGCGCTACGAACAGCATCCGGGCCTTGATCCCAGAAGACTTCATGTATCTCTTCTATCCCCCCGAGTGAGCATGTCGGGGTCTGTCGTGGTCATCCCGGTCGGCCTCTCTTTAAGAAGGCGGGCCTCACCGGCGGTGCGTGCGGGTGGCCGGCAGTCAGGCCGTCTTTCCCGGCTACCAGACCCTTTCCGCTGCGACAGCGGACTTGACTGCGGCCCATCCTGCCAGTCCGGACACCAGTCGACTGAGACCGACTATCCGGCCCCGATACTCTCCCTTTTAGCTCGGCCTGCAGGCTTTGGCAAGCATTTCAGCGAGATGCGACTCGAACACCGCGTTTCCAGCGGCAACCGACCGCTGGTAATTCAGCGCTGCCGACTCGCGGCAGCGGGCTTGCTTTGGTTACCATGGAATGGCACTCGCCGTCGCGTCAGCGGGCGGCGATATAAGGCACCGAATGCGGCTCTGCAGATGAAGCAATCCACTATCGAAGCCTGCGTTGGCAATACGCCTCTGGTGCGGCTGCAACGGCTTCCCGGCGAAACCAGCAACACGTTGTTGGTGAAGCTGGAGGGCAACAACCCGGCGGGCTCCGTGAAAGACCGGCCTGCCTTGAACATGATTCGCGCGGCCGAGCGGCGCGGGGAAATCAGGCCCGGCGATACGCTCATCGAAGCAACCAGCGGCAATACGGGTATCGCGCTGGCCATGGCGGCCGCCATCAGGGGATTCCACCTGGTGCTGATCATGCCCGAGCATATGAGTCTTGAACGCCGCGGGGTTATGCGTGCCTACGGGGCTGACATCGTCTTGACGCCGCGCGAGGGGAGCATGGAAGCGGCCATTGATCTGGCCCGTCAGATGGAGCAACAGGGTAGGGGCCGGGTGCTCGATCAGTTTGCAAATCCCGACAATCCGTCGGCGCACTATCAGACCACGGGTCCTGAGATCTGGCGGGACACCCAAGGGCGGATCACGCATTTCGTTAGCGCCATGGGTACGACCGGCACCATCATGGGCACGTCAAGGTATCTGAAAGAGCAGAATCAGGCGGTCCAGATCGTTGGCGTGCAGCCCGAGGAAGGGTCCAGCATTCCCGGTATCCGCCGCTGGCCGGAGGCCTACCTACCTAAAATCTTCGACCCCCGGCGGGTCGACAGAGTCATGGATGTCACCCAGACAGCCGCCGAGGCGGCGGCTCGCAATCTTGCTGCCAGCGAGGGTATTTTCGCCGGAGTTTCTTCCGGTGGCGCTGTGGCGGCGGCTTTGCGTCTGAGTTGCGAAGTCGAGGATGCGGTTATCGTGTCGATTGCCTGTGACCGCGGAGACCGGTATTTGTCTACGGGCCTTTTTCCGGCTGATTGAGGTGGCTGCCTTGTGTCCGGGATGCCGCCGGCTATTCTCGACCATCCAGCCTCAAGCCGTCCTCTGTCTTCTGTTGACCTCGCTGCCTCCTGCGGTGCAGGCAATAGAAGCCATCGAGCTAAGCCTGGGACGTATCGAAGGTAACGGATGGTCGGCCGAGGGTGGTGTTCTGTCGTTGACGCTGGGGCGGAGCCGCGGCTTGAAGCTACAGGTCGACAATTTGTCGTTGCTACCGCCACTGGGGGCGATACGGGGCCTGACACTGGACTGCCCCCAGCTGTCACTGGAGCCGGGACAACTTGGTTGTTCCGACGGTATCGTGGAGCTGAAGTCCGACCTTCTCCAGCAGCCGCCGGTCCAGGTGGATTTCAACTTTGACCGGCAGCGGCGGTTCACTTGGTCTGTTCATGAAGCGAGGTTCGCACGAGGGCGCCTATCTCTGCACGGCGAGGTGGCGGAAGGGCGATGGTGGCTGGCGCTGAACGGTGCCGGTTTCGATGTGGCGGAAGCCACCAGGCGACTCGCCGGCCTGGTGCCGATGCCGCAAACGCTCTCCCTGGCGGGGACAGGCGATCTGGCGCTGCGGTTGAGCGGCACCCGAACGCCTACCGCCGTCCGCCTGGAGACCCACCTGAAGGATTTTGCCTTCGCGGACGAGCACGGTTTGCGCGAGGGCGCTGAGCTGGAGCTGCGTTGCGCGGCACGCGGCGATGAACAACCCGCCGGCTTGGCGTTCAGTGGGGCATGTGACGTCGACACAGGACAAGTCTACCTCGACCCTGTCTACCTCGAGGTCGGCGACCAGCCCCTGCACCTGGCAGCCCGGGGGCAATGGAAAGCCCCCCTCCGGCGCCTGGAAATCGAGCGGTTCGATTTTCGGCATCCAGATGTCGTGCACGGCCACGGGCGGGCAGTGGCAGCGGGCAAGGACGGATTGAGTCTGGAGGCGCTGCAGGCGGACTTCGACACTGCCCACCTGGGGCGCCTTTACCCGGTATACCTTCAGCCCTGGATATGGGACGGGCTGCTGCAGCTGGAAAGCGAAGGCCGTGTGGCGGGCCGCGTCAGATGGAAGCACGGTCGGCTTACGGACCTGGCACTGGCGCTCGATGATGTTCACCTGGACGATGAAGAAGGTCGCCTGGGTCTGTACGGATTGACCGGCAGCCTGAATTGGAGCAGCGGATTGGAGGTCGATACCAGCCGAGTTCGTTGGTCTGCGGGTCACCTCTACAAACTGCAGCTGGGAGAGACGGAGGTGGAGGCACTCGCCCGGGGCGGGCATGTGAGCTTGACCCGTCGGGCAGCCGTCCCTGTGCTCGACGGAGTCCTGAGCGTCGATGCGCTCCAGCTCGATGGACTTGGAACAGAGCAGCCAAGCTGGCGGTTTGAGGGTCTCCTGAGCCCGCTCAGCATGGAGTCCTTGAGCCAGGTGCTGGGTTGGCCTGCTCTCGGGGGTACCCTGTCCGGGGTTGTGCCCTCAGTCAGCTATGCGGACGGGCGCATCAGCGTACAGGGGGCGCTGCTGGTGCGGGTGTTGGGTGGAGAGGTGGTCATTCACGGCCTGTCCATGGAGAATCCGTTAGGGATTGTTCCCACACTGGAAGCGGACATGGACATCCGCAACCTTTCCCTGGAGCAACTGACCGGCGCCTTCTCGTTTGGTAATATCCAGGGGAGGTTGGGCGGCGAGGTGCGCAGACTGCGCCTGGAAGACTGGCAGCCGGTCAGGTTCGACGCACGCTTCTACACGCCTCCGGGGGACCGGTCCCGCCGCCGGATTAGCCAGCGCGCCGTGGAAAACCTGGCGAGTTTGGGGGGCGCAGGCGGCGCGTTGTCCCGTACGTTCATGGGTTTCTTCAAGGAGTTCTCCTACAGGCGCCTCGGTATCGCCTGTCGCCTGCGCAAGGGTATATGCGAGATGGATGGTGTGGCTCCCGCGGAGCAGGGCTACTACATCGTCAAAGGAGGGGGGATCCCGCGGATCGACGTGGTGGGCTACAACCGTCGAGTCGACTGGGACACCCTGATCCAGCGTCTGAAAAACGTCACAAACGCTGCCGCTCCGGTTGTGCGTTAGCCCTGGGAATCAACGCTATGAGATACGTCACGTGCTTGTGGGGCGCAGTGCCGGTGCTGCTGCTGGGCGCCTGTGTCACCATTAATATCTATTTTCCTGCCGCTGCCGCCGAAGAGGCTGCAGACAAGGTGATCGACGAGGTATGGGGGAAGCAGCCCGAGAAGGACGACGGGGTGCCCGAACCGAGCTCTCGTAACGTTCCGATAAGCGCACCCGTACTCATCGCGCTTTTGGAGTTGACTGTGCCGGTCGCGCAGGCAGCCTCGGCAGATATCAATATCTCCACCCCCGCGATAAAGAAGATCGAGGCATCCATGCGCAATCGTCACCGCCAGTTGGTTCAGCACTACAACAGTGGTGCCGTGGGTCTGACCCAGGACGGCCTTGTCGCCGTGCGGGACCCAAAGGCGGTTCCGCTGAAGGCGCGTGGACAGGTCAACACCCTCATCGCCGCGGAGAACCGGGACCGTAATGCGCTGTACCGGGAAATCGCCAAGGCTAACGGCCAGCCTCAGTGGGAGGCGGACATCCGGGCCACCTTCGCCCGCCGTTGGATTGAACGGGCACAGGGTGGCTGGTGGTACCAGGCCGGCGGTGGCTGGCGGCAGAAATAGGCATGCTGGTGGCTCGCCGACGATAAATGGGGAGACAGCGTGAGCGGTGTCCCCTTTGCCGGCACCGCCCGTTCCACCCTGCAGTCCCGGGCGGTCTGCACGAATTGACCGGCGACCGGGCTTGTCCCCATCCTGCCTGCACAGATTTGACCCATGAACACCCTGGTCTTCGACATCGAAACGGTACCTGACGTGGACGCGGGGCGGCGCCTCTACGACCTGGATGGTCTGGACGACAAGCATGTCGGCGAGATCATGTTTCAGAAACGGCGCGAGGAGGCGGGTACGGAGTTTCTGCGCCATCACCTTCATCGGGTGGTCGCCATATCGGCCGTGCTGCGCAGCGGCGACCGCTGCAAAGTCTGGTCGCTGGGGGAAACGGCTTCCAGCGAGGCGGAGCTGATACAGAGGTTCTTCGACGGTCTCGACCGCTACTCACCGACCCTGGTGTCTTGGAACGGGAACGGCTTTGACCTGCCGGTGCTGCATTATCGGGGCCTGCTGCACGGTGTATCAGCGCCGCGATATTGGGAGACGGGAGACGAAGACTCGAGCTTCCGGTGGAATAACTACCTCAACAGATACCATCACCGGCATACGGACCTGATGGACGTGCTTTCCAGCTACCAGGCCAGGGCCGGTGCCCGCCTGGATGAAGTCGCGACGATGCTGGGTTTGCCGGGGAAAATGGGCATGAGCGGCGCCCAGGTCTGGGAGCGTTTTCTCAAGGGCGACATCGCCGGAATCCGCGATTACTGTGAGACGGACGTTCTGAACACCTTTCTGGTCTATCTACGTTTCGAGCTCATGCGGGGTCGCCTTACCCGAGACGGCTATGAGCGCGAGTGTAAGCTGGTGCGCGAGACCCTGGCTCGCGAGGAGAGGGCGCACCTACAGGAGTTTCTCGCTGCATGGGCGCGCTGACGCGCTGGCGGCGGGAGACGTTGTAACAGGTCTCCGGATGACACGGCGGCGTCGGCGTTTCAGTGAAGTTCCTGTGCCTGCCCTGATCGAGTCGCTGGATCCGGAAGGGCGCGGCGTTGCCCGGGTCGACGGCCAGCTGGTACTGGTCCACGGCGGTCTGCCTGGTGAGCGAGTGACGGTGCGCTTCCAACGTCGTCGCGCTGGCTTCGACGAGGCTGTCGTTGTGGAAGTCCTCGAGCCGGCGGCGGACCGGGTGCAGCCTCGCTGTGCGCACTTCGGCGTTTGTGGTGGCTGCAGCCTGCAGCACCTCGCGCCGTCGGCGCAGCTGAGCTTCAAAGAGCAACGTTTGCTCGGGACTCTCGCCACCGAGGGGGGCCTGGAGCCCCAAGAGTTTTTGCCCCCGCTGTGTGGAGAGATCTGGGGCTACCGGCGTAAGGCGCGTCTCGGCGCGCGATACGTTGTCAAGAAAGGCCGAGTGCTGGTCGGATTTCGAGAGAAAGGCAGCGGCTTCGTGGCCGATCTTGCGGGCTGCGACATTCTCCACCCGGCGGTGGGCACCCGTGTCGGCAGCCTGAAGCGCATGGTTGGCGGGCTCGCGGCATGCCGG
>JASJBY010000047.1 GCA_030066245.1 Gammaproteobacteria bacterium | reverse complement strand
CCGCGCCTTCGTGAATCACTTGAACAGAAAGAAGACGCCGCTGCATCCGAACGTCTGCCACTTCATCAGCGAACGGGAAGGCACGGGTATCGAGGTGGCGCTGCAGTGGAACGACTCTTACCAGGAGAACATCTTTTGCTTTACCAACAACATACCGCAACGGGACGGCGGTACTCATCTTGCGGGCTTTCGCAGCGCGCTCACTCGGACACTGAACAAGTTCATCGAGACCAGTGGCCTGGCCAAGAAAGAGAAAGTCTCTACCAGCGGCGATGACGTTCGCGAGGGTTTGACCGCGGTTCTTTCCGTCAAAGTACCTGATCCCAAGTTTTCCTCCCAGACGAAAGACAAGCTGGTTTCCTCCGAGGTGAAGTCTGCGGTTGATTCCGCAGTCAGCGAGAAGCTCGAGGAATTTCTGCTGGAGAATCCTGCAGAGGCAAAGGCGATTGTCAGTAAAATCGTCGAGGCTGCGCGTGCCCGCGAGGCGGCTCGCAAGGCGCGCGAAATGACGCGCCGTAAGACGGCGCTCGACGTAGCCGGGCTCCCGGGTAAGCTGGCGGACTGTCAGGAGAAAGACCCGGCCCGATCGGAGTTGTTTCTGGTCGAGGGGGATTCCGCCGGAGGCTCTGCCAAGCAGGGGCGCGATCGCCGCAGTCAGGCGGTCCTGCCCCTGAAGGGAAAAATCCTTAACGTCGAGAAAGCGCGTTTCGACAAGATGCTTTCCTCCGCCGAGGTGGCCACTCTTATCACCGCGCTCGGCTGTGGAATCGGCAAGGATGAATATGACCCGGACAAACTGCGTTACCACCGCATCATCATCATGACGGACGCTGACGTGGATGGATCGCATATCCGAACGCTGCTGCTGACCTTCTTCTACCGTCAGATGCCGGAGCTGATCGAGCGGGGGCACGTCTACATTGCCCAGCCACCGCTGTACAAGGTGAAAAAAGGCAAGTCAGAGCGATACGTCAAAGATGATGTGGAACTGGACTCCCATCTGATGCAGGTCGCATTGGACAGCGCCGAACTCTACATTACCCCGGAGGCCTCTCCCATGGAGCGGGCAACGCTGCAGGGACTCGCGTACGATTATCTGGCCGTGATGGGCACCATCAAGCGACTGTCCCGACGCATGTTCCCGGAGGTCTTGGAGGCAATGATCGGTTTACCGATACTGGATAATGGCGACCTGCGGGATGAGGCCAAAGTTTCTGAATGGGCAACACTGCTGCAGGCGCACCTTACCGAAACCTGCGCGCCCCACGGCGAGTACACGGTGTCCACGACCTACCGGGAAGAAGATGAAAGCTATACCCTGCATGTGCACGCCCAGCTGCACGGTGTGCCCACCGAAAAGGTCATCGGCATCGAGTTCTTCCATTCCGCCGAGTACAAGAGCCTTGTCGACCTTGGTCAGCAGATCAACCATCTGCTGGGCGACGGAGCCTACGTGAAGCGGGGTGACAAGAGTGAGGCGGTGGACAGCTTCAAGGCGGCACTGAACTGGCTCATGCAGGAAGCCAAGCGCGGTATTCACATTCAGCGCTACAAGGGCCTCGGTGAGATGAACCCGGAGCAGCTGTGGCAGACGACCATCGATCCCGCCTCCCGCCGCATGCTCCGTGTCCGCATAGAAGACGCGGTGGCCGCTGACGAGTTGTTCACAACGCTCATGGGCGACCAGGTGGAGCCGCGGAGAGACTTCATCGAAAGCAACGCCCTCTCCGTTGCAAACCTCGACACTTAGCCCCTGCGTGAGCGTGACCGCGGCGGGGGCGGCACGCTCACGGCCTAACACAGTAGGCGACGCATCAGCGGACCGGGCTGTGCGGCTCGGCCCGGCAGACGCTCCAGACCTCCAGCCGACCCGCCCGCGCCCGCTTCAACTCGCGCGCCAATTCCCCCACGGTAGCCCCGGAGGTGACCACGTCGTCGATGATAGCAGCACTGATTCCAGCCATCTCACCACGTACCTCGAAGGCCCTTTTCAAATTGTGGTGCCGCTCCTCCACATTCGTGGTCAGTGCCTGAGGTGGTGTGTCCCGCCGTCGGCGGCACAGCGACACATCCATGGGCACGGCAATCGCTCGGGACAACACCCGGGTAATCTCGGCCGCCTGGTTGAAGCCGCGCTCGCGTGCTCTTCGGGGATGCAGGGGCACTGGCACCAGAACTTCGGGCCACGCGCCTTCCCGCCGCTGTAAACGGCGATGCAGCAGTTGACCCAGGACGCTGGCCGACGCAAGCTGCCCGTGGTACTTGAGCTGATGAACCAGTCCACGGCTGAGGGCGTTGAAGGGCATTGCCGACCATGCGGCGGCAAACGGCGGCGGCCGACGCTGACATGTGGCGCAGACGCCGTCGTTGGGCAAGGCGGCCGCGCAACGCCGGCATGCGCCGTCCATCGGGTTCAATTCTTCCCGGCAACCCCGGCACAGGGCCATGCCCGCTTGACCTGAACCGCCGCACAAAAGGCAGGGTGGCACGGCTCTGCTAACGTGACCAATAAATGCACGGATGTTCACTGCAGGATAGGTCCTGGAGTTGACAGACAATGGTTCCCGGGTATCATCGCCCTACCCGAACCCCGCCGCCCTCCAGGAGTGTGCAGATGCAGGTCCAAGCGGACACAGACACCCCGAGGTCTTCCCCTGCCGGACCCACGCCGGGCCTCCGACACGATTGGTCCATGCAAGACGCGCAAGCTCTCTACGCCCTGCCGTTCAACGACCTCGTCTTCCAGGCCCAATCCCTGCACCGTCAGCACTTCGATCCCAACCAGATCCAGCTGAGCACCCTGTTGAGCATCAAGACGGGCGGTTGTCCGGAAGATTGTGCCTATTGTCCCCAGAGCGTGCGTCACGATACCGACGTTCCTTCCGAAAATCTCCTGGACACGACTGCCGTGGTGACTGCCGCCCGTGCCGCCCGTGCAGCCGGGGCCACACGATTCTGCATGGGGGCCGCCTGGCGCCGCCCGAAGGAAGCCGACTTCCAACAGGTACTGAAGATGGTGGAAGCGGTCAAGGCGCTGGGATTGGAAACCTGCCTGACTATGGGCATGCTGACCGAGGACCAGGCCTCACGACTGAAAGGCCAAGGCCTGGACTTCTACAACCACAACCTGGACACCTCGCCTGAATTCTACGGCGAAATCATCACCACGCGCACCTTCCAGGACCGACTCGCGACACTGGAGCACGTGCGTAACTCCGGCATGGCCGTCTGCTGCGGTGGCATCGTCGGCATGGGTGAGTCGGCTCAGGATCGGTTGAGCATGCTGATACAGCTGGCCAATCTGCCCCGGCACCCCGAAAGCGTGCCCATTAACCTGCTGGTGCGGGTCGAAGGCACGCCTCTGTACGAGGTGTCCGATATCGATCCGCTGGAGTTCGTGCGCATTATCGCGCTGACCCGAATCATGATGCCTCTCTCGGTAGTTCGTCTATCCGCAGGGCGGGACGACATGAGCGACGAACTGCATGCGTTGTGCTTCCTGGCGGGTGCCAACTCCGTATTCTACGGTGACAGGCTGCTTACTGCGGGAAATGCATCCGTGGATCGGGATAGGCGTCTCTTCGAGCGCCTGGGTCTGAAGGCCGGACCGGTCTGACGGTACTTTCCGGTCCGCCACGGCGGCCGCCCATGCCCCCGCTGCCTGACCCACACCCAGTGCCCTCCGAGGACCTCGACCGGTTGCTCAGCGCCGGCCTCGAGAGCCGGCGGCGGGACCAACTATATCGGTCCCGCGTTGTCCTCGGCTCTCCCCAGGGTCCGGAGGTTCTGGTTGATGGTCAGCGCTACCTGGGATTCTGCAGCAATGACTATCTGGGTCTGGCTGCCGACCCCCGCGTTCGTGACGCCTGGTGCGAAGCAGCCCGTCAATACGGGGTCGGCAGCGGTGCGTCCCATCTCATCGTGGGCCACGCACAGCCGCACCACGCACTGGAAGAGGAGCTTGCCGCTTTCCTGGGAACAGAACGGACTCTGCTCTTCTCGACCGGATACATGGCAAACCTGGGAATCGTCTCGGCGCTGGCGGGGCGCCAGGACGAGCTCTTCGAAGACCGCCTGAACCACGCTTCTCTTATCGATGCCGCGCTGCTCTCCAGAGCGCGCCTGCGCCGTTATCCCCATGCGGATGGCGCCGCCCTCGCCGAGCTGTTGGCGCAGAGCCGCAGCCGCCGTAAGCTGGTACTCACTGACGGCGTCTTCAGCATGGATGGCGATGTGGCTCCCCTGCCGCGATTGCTCGCTGCTGCCGCGGCGAACGGCGCCTGGTTGGTTGTGGACGACGCCCATGGCATCGGCGTGCTCGGTGCCACAGGGCGCGGCACCCTGGAGCACCACCATCTGCAATCCACCCAGGTACCGGTGCTGATGGGCACGCTGGGGAAAGCCTTGGGGACATTCGGCGCCTTCGTCGCCGGCACGGAGACGCTGGTGGAGACGTTAATTCAACAGGCCCGCTCGTACATCTACACAACTGCACTGCCGCCGGCGCTGGCGGCTGCGTCGCGCATGAGCCTGAGGATTGCGCAGGAAGAGTCCTGGCGCCGGGATAAGCTGCAGGACCTGGTGGAGCAATTCCGAAACGGCGCCCGCCAAATAGGGCTCTCACTTGGCGGCTCGGCGACGCCCATTCAGCCGTTGATCCTCGGCGCCAACGACAAGGCCCTGGGGGCCGCCCGCGCACTCCGCCGCAGAGGCATCCTCGTCAGCCCCATCAGACCGCCCACCGTCCCCGCGGGCCGTGCACGGCTTCGGCTCACATTCACCGCGGCCCACGAAAGCACCCATGTAGAGCGTCTCCTGATCGCCCTGGAGGAAGTATTTCCATGCCCTTGAGCGTGCGGCGCCGAGGCAGTGCCGGCCCACTTCTGGTGTTCGTTCACGGTTGGGGTTTCAGCAGTGGCATCTGGGATGAGGTCCTCGCCCGTATGCAGCATCGCTACCGATGTCTCGCCGTAGACCTTCCCGGATTCGGTCGCAGCCCCCCCTTGGCGTGTGAGTACTCACTTTCCGTTATCGGGCGCGAGCTTCTCGATGAGCTGCCGGCTGACGCCCTGTGGGTCGGCTGGTCTCTCGGTGCTCTGGTAGCCATGCAGGCCGCCTTGCAGCGCCCTGCCGCCGTGCGCGCACTGGTGCTGGTGGCGGGTACCCCGAGCTTCGTGCAGCGTGCGGGTTGGCGCCACGGCGTCGCTCCGGCGGTGCTGG
This sequence comes from Gammaproteobacteria bacterium, assembly GCA_030066245.1. Taxonomy (GTDB): domain Bacteria; phylum Pseudomonadota; class Gammaproteobacteria; order JAABTG01; family JAABTG01; genus JASJBY01. The sequence goes on along the minus strand of JASJBY010000047.1, from coordinate 9,383 downwards.
ACGGCTTTCGCCGCGACCTCAAGCGAGACTATCGGCGGACCCTAGGCCGCTTCATCATGCTCCAGGTGAGGGGCAGCCAGGCGGCTCGCGAAGTCGGCCAGGCTCTTCGTCACAAGCTCGTGCAGGCTCCCCCGCCGCGCACGGATGTGCTCGCCGAGGCACTGGATGTGCTCCAGGGGACCGATTTGAGGCATGCCTTGGGGGGGATCTCCTGTCCTGTCACTGTGCTGCTGGGCGAACGCGACACGCTGGTGCCCGCCCCTGTGAGTGAGGACCTGCATTCCCTGTGTCCGGCGTGGCGCGTGGAGGTCATACCCCGTGCCGGTCACGCCCCGTTCCTGTCGCATCCTGAACTGGTGTGCGACCGAATCGCTGGAGCCGCTGGTGAGTCCCCCTAGTCTGGATCCGCGCTGGATGCGTCGCTCGTTCGAACGGGCGGCGACAAGCTACGAGGCCGCAGCCTCCCTGCAAGCCGAGGTGGCTGGGCGCCTGTTGGAGCGCCTCGACTGGATTCGGCTGCAACCGGAGCGGCTGGCCGACCTGGGCGCAGGAACCGGGCTCTGCAGCCGCCGTCTTTCGAAACGCTATCCGCAAGCTCGGATATATGCCCTGGACCTGGCTTTCCAGATGTTGCGCGAGGCGCGTCGCAATGGCCCCCGCTTCTTCTCGCGGGTGAGCTACCTGTGTGGCGACATCCAGCAACTGCCGCTTGGCTCTTCCAGCCTCGACCTGGTTGTGTCAAACCTCACCCTTCAGTGGTGCGACGACCTGCGCGCCACCTTCGGTGACATCGTTCGCACCCTCCGGCCCGGCGGCCTCCTGCTCTTCTCCACATTCGGCACCGACACCTTACGTGAGCTGCGCCACGCCTGGGCCGCCGTGGACGACCGGGTGCACGTCAACGCCTTCGCCGATCTGCATGATGTGGGCGACGCCATGGCAGGGGCGGGCCTGCGAGATGTGGTCGTGGACGCTGATCGCCTGACCGTGTACTACCCCGGCCTCCATGGCCTGATGCGGGAGCTGAAGGCCCTGGGTGCCCACAACGTCAACCGGGACAGGCCGCGGGGACTCACCGGCAAATCCCGCATGGCGCGTGTGGAAGCGGCGTACGAGGCACAGCGGGAGCGGCAGGGATTACCGGCCACCTACGAGGTGGTGTACGGTCACGGCTGGCGCGGGGATGACCCCGGTGTTGTCACCGTGCCTTTGACTTATCCTCGGGTTTCGGAGCGCTGACCTTGTGCAGACGAAACCCCCTCCGAGGGTCCAGGTGAATCAAACGACGCCACGCGGGTTCTTCGTCACCGGCACCGACACCGGGGTGGGGAAGACGTGGGTCTCCCTGGCCCTGATGCGGCGCCTGCAGATGGCGGGCATCGCCGTTGTGGGCATGAAGCCGGTCGCCAGCGGATGTGAGCTGGAGGCGGGCGAATGGGTGAACTCCGACGCAAGCCTGCTGCGCTCCCACTCTTCGATCCCGCTCCCTTATCGAGACATTAACCCCTACGCTTTCGAGCCCGCCATCGCCCCGCACCTGGCGGCTGCCGAAGCAGGACAATACGTCGATCTGGAACGGATCGTCTCCGCGCATGAGCGCTTGCGTCGCCGGGGCCTGGTGACAGTCATCGAGGGCGTCGGTGGCTGGCAGGTGCCTTTGAACGGGGAGCACACCGTGGCGGACCTCGCTCTGCGCTTAGGCCAGCCGGTTGTGCTTGTAGTGGCGGTTCGCCTGGGTTGCCTGAATCATGCCTTGCTGAGTGCGCATAGCATCGTCGCGAAAGGTGTGGAGCTGGCTGGATGGGTAGCGATTCCCTGGCCGGAAACGGAGCGAACGGAGGCAAATCTTCACGCCCTGCGGGAACGCATAGTGGCGCCTTGCCTGGGTGTGTTGCCGTGGCTTCCAGACCTGGATGTGGACCTGCTGGCTGAAGCTCTGCCCCATGGCAAGGAACTCGCCTTCGGGGGCGCCTGAGGCAGTGGATCGTAATGACGTCGAAGTACGTCCGGTGAGGGTTCCAGGGGGTCCGCTCCAGGCTCCGAGTTGCGGCCTGTTTCGTTGCACACCCAATGGCCTCGCGACAGGGCGAGCAGGGGAGAGATCGTTGTCCAGTGGACAACGGTCCGTGCGAGCGGGCACGCCACGGGCGGCATGCCCAGGGACCTGTAGCGAAGCAGGACAGCGCAGCGAGAATAGGCCCTTCGGGTCGTTGCAAGAGCGAAAGCAGCGCCGGCAGGGGAAGCCGCACGCGCGGCCGGCACTGACGTCGCGAACGAATAGCATTGGACTCAGTCTATGTATTGTCACCCACATGCAACGAGCCGTTTATAGTGACATTACGTACTCTTATTGCTCGTCCATCAAAGCCCTGTAATAATCCGACGCTCTACGTGGCGCGGCAGCCTGCTGATACAGACTTAAACTAGCCTGGTTGGAGGAGCGGGATTTGGTAACCACCACGCGCGGTGAATTGGGCGACGAGCTCCGGTACATTCTGCGTCCAAACCTGTCCCTTTCCTGGAATGCGGCCAAAATCTGCTTCGCCACCATCGCCGCGGTGACGCTCACCGTTGCGCTGGTCTTCGCGACCTTGGGCCTTTGGCCGGTCCTGCCCTTCGCGGGGCTGGAGCTAGCCATTCTCGGCTACTGTTTTTATCGCTGCGCAGGCAATGCGCAGCACTGCGAGGTGATCACGGTCGGCCGGGATACCGTCAAGGTCGAGAAGGGCCGGCGCAAACCCGATAGGTGCTGGGCACTGCCTCGGGCTTGGGCCGTGGTGGGCATACAGCGTGCCGCGATTCGAGGATATCCGAGCCGGCTGTTTCTACGCTCTCACGGCCGCCGGGTAGAGCTTGGCGAGTTTCTTAACGAAGACGAACGGCGAGATCTCGCACACGAGCTCAGCCGAACGCTGGGTCGCGCCCCGGCCTGACGCCGGTGGCGCGAGTCCGGTTTACCGACACAATTTTCACTACCACCACAAGAACAACACGGCGTACGAAGGAGACCGACTGGAATGTCAACGACCAAGACGAAGCACGCATCGAGCGGCCTTGTGGCGCTGGTAACTCTGCTCGCCTCTCACAGTGCCCTGGCGGAATGGGGTCTCAACATGACCCAGGGTGTGACCTCCATCAGCCGACAACTCTACGGCTTGCACATGCTGGTGCTGTGGATTTGTGTAATCATTGGCATCGGCGTCTTCGGGGCAATCTTTTATTCCATCTACCATCACCGGAAGTCGCGGGGTGCCAAGGCGGCCGAGTTTCACGAGAGCACCACCGTCGAAGTCATTTGGACCGTGGTGCCCTTCCTAATCCTGGTCGGCGTAGCCATCCCTGCGACAAAAACCTTGCTATACCTGGAAGACACCCGGGACGCCGATATCAACATCAAGGTCACCGGCTACCAGTGGAAGTGGAAGTATGATTACCTGGACGAGGACATCAGCTTCTTCAGCAATCTGGCACCCACCAGTCGCGAAGCGATTTCGGCAGACCCTACTAAGGTGGAAAACTACTTGCTCGAAGTCGACAACCCCATCGTCGTTCCGGTGAATAAGAAGGTCCGTTTCCTGATCACCGCAGACGACGTGATTCACGCCTGGTGGATACCGGAGTTCGGAGTCAAACAGGATGCCATCCCAGGATTCATAAACGACGCCTGGGCTGTGATCGAAGAGCCGGGTGTTTATCGCGGGCAATGCGCGGAGCTGTGCGGCAAGGACCACGGCTACATGCCCATCGTGGTGGAAGCAAAGAGCGAGACCGACTATCTCGCTTGGGTGGCGGAGCAAAAGGCCACTGCAGCAGCGGACGCGGAGGCGGCCGGCAAGACATGGTCCATGGACGAGCTGATGGCCAAGGGCGAGACCGTGTACATCACCAGCTGCGCTGCTTGCCACCAGGCCAACGGCGAAGGATTGACGGGCGTGTTTCCAGCCATCAAGGGCAGCCCGATTGCCACCGAAGACCTGCCAGCCCATTTGGATATCATTCTCAACGGCAAGGCGGGGACTTCCATGCAGGCCTTCGGAGCCCAGCTCACCGACACGGAGATTGCCGCTGTCATCACTTATCAGCGCAACGCCTGGGGTAACAATACCGGTGAAATGGTGCAGCCTACCGAAATCAAGGCCGCCCGCTAGTCCACCACAGAATTACTGCGATTTGTTTTCGAGGAGAAGTCGATGAGCGAAGCAACCGCCAACGGAGCCCATCACGAGGAGCACGCCCGGGGAATTTCCCGGTGGCTCTTCACCACGAACCATAAGGACATCGGTACCCTGTACCTGTGGTTCTCCTTCGTCATGCTGCTCATCGGCGGCGCGATGGCCATGTATATCCGCGCCGAGCTGTGGGAACCCGGCATCCAGCTCTCCGACCCCAACTTCTTCAACCAGATGACCACTCTGCATGGTCTTATAATGGTCTTCGGCGCAGTCATGCCGGCCTTCGTCGGTCTCGCTAACTGGCAGGTGCCCATGATGATTGGGGCTCCCGACATGGCTCTGCCGCGTATGAACAACTGGAGCTTTTGGATTCTGCCGTTCGCGGGCCTGCTCCTGGTTAGCACTATTTTCATGGAGGGCGGCGGTCCCAATTTCGGGTGGACCATGCACGCGCCCCTCTCGACGACCTACGCGCCACCCAGCACTGACTTCTTCATTTTCGCAGTGCACCTGCTGGGCCTCTCCTCGATCATGGGGTCCATCAACATCATCGCGACGATTCTCAACATGCGTGCTCCGGGCATGACGCTGATGAAGATGCCCATGTTCGTCTGGTCATGGCTCATCACCGCGTTCCTGCTCATCGCGGTGATGCCCGTACTCGCCGGAGCCGTGACCATGATGCTCACCGACCGTAACTTCGGTACCAGCTTCTTCGATGCGGCGGGCGGCGGCGACCCACTGCTGTTCCAGCACGTCTTCTGGTTCTTCGGTCACCCCGAGGTCTACATCATGATCCTGCCGGCGTTCGGCGTGATCTCTCAGATCATCCCCACCTTCGCCCGCAAGCCTCTCTTCGGCTACAGCTCCATGGTGTACGCCACGGCCTCCATTGCATTCCTGTCTTTCATAGTCTGGGCCCACCACATGTACACCACCGGCATGCCCGTGTCGGGTGAGCTCTACTTTATGTACGCGACGGTCATGATCGCGGTGCCCACCGGTGTCAAGGTCTTTAACTGGGTCGCCACCATGTGGAAAGGCTCCATGACTTTCGAGACGCCCATGCTATGGGCGCTCGGCTTCTTGGTCCTGTTCACTATCGGTGGATTCACCGGGCTAATGCTCGGCGTTGCCCCCGCCGACTTCCAGTACCACGACACCTATTTTGTCGTTGCCCATTTCCACTATGTACTGGTGAGCGGGGCCCTGTTTGCCATCATCGCGGGAGTCTTCTATTGGCTTCCCAAATGGACGGGCAACATGTACGACGAAAAGCTCGCCAAAATACACTTTTGGTGGGCCATGATCTCATTCAACGTCCTGTTCTTCCCACAGCACTTCCTGGGGCTCGCCGGGATGCCGCGGCGGATACCCGACTATGCGCTCCAGTTTACGGAGTGGAATGTGATCTCCAGCATTGGCGGCTTCGCTTTCGGTGCGAGCTGGCTGTTGTTCCTCTACATCATCATCAAGACGATACGCGGTGGGGAGAAGGCCACCGACGAGGTCTGGGAGGGTGCGGACGGCCTGGAGTGGACTGTGCCTTCACCCGCGCCGTACCATACCTTTAATACCGCTCCGGAGGTCAAGTAGCTGAACGTCCAGGGCGCCGTGAGAGGCGTCCTGGACGCGCATCCCCGGTTCATGGACAACGACGAGAACAGCACTCAGCGTCTGCGGGCGGCCAACCGCCGCGTGCTCTTGATCGTCGGCTTGATTGCGTTGTTGCTCTACCTGTCGCAGTACTTTATCAGAGGTTGACCGTGGAACAGGCCGACATACGAAAAGCCACCCGGGGTCTTGTTGCACGGCTGACGCTTGTAGCCGTCGGCATGTTCGGGTTCGGCTTCGCGCTTGTACCCCTGTATGACGTGTTCTGCGACCTGACTGGCATCAACGGCAAGACGGGCCGCCTGGACCAGGCGTCGGCCGAGGCCACGCAGGTCGACGAGAGTCGCTGGGTTACCGTGGAATTTGTAGCCAATGTGAGTAGCGGCCTGCCCTGGACGTTTCGGCCGGACGAGCGCCGCATACGAGTTCACCCTGGCGAGGTGGCGGAAACGGTCTTCTTCGCTCGCAACACCACATCCGTCGATGGCGTCGGCCAGGCGGTGCCCAGCGTGGCTCCCAGCCTTGCCGCGAAATACTTCAGCAAGACCGAGTGCTTCTGCTTCTCGCAGCAACCTCTGAATGCCGGGGAGCTGAAGGAGATGCCGGTGAAGTTTATCGTCGATCCACGGCTTCCCAAGGACATCACGACCATAACGCTGGCTTATACGTTTTTCGAGTCCAAGCAGCCTGCGGCCGAGGCGGAGATAGCCCGCACCGAAGGCAGTCCGGATTCTGGCTAAGGAATGCTGTCGCTCTACAGACAGGCCTTTTTCACATAGCTCACGCGACTAAAGAAAGAGAGGGGAAACAATGACGGAAGCACATGGCGGCTACTACGTGCCCCACCACGCTTCGCCGTGGCCGATAGTAGGTTCGCTGGGATTATTTTTCCTGCTTGGGGGCTTCGCCCACGTTCTTCACGGTGGCACCAGCGTGTTCATGATCATCGGCGCCGTCTTGGTGGCCGCCATGATTTATGGCTGGTTCAGCATCGTCGTGCGGGAGAGTGAAGGCGGCAAATACGACGGTCAGGTTGACATGTCCTTCCGATGGGGCATGAGCTGGTTCATATTCTCAGAGGTCATGTTTTTCGCCGCCTTCTTCGGCGCCCTTTTCTATGCCCGTATGTTTTCGGTGCCGTGGCTGGGCGGTGCAAGCAATAACGTATCCACCCACGAGCTGTTGTGGCCGGCTTTCGAGGCCGCTTGGCCTACCAACGGTCCGGCCGCCGTGGGCGGCGACTTTGCGACCATGGGCGCCTGGGGTATTCCGGCGATCAACACGCTCATTCTGTTGACCAGCGGCGTGACCGTGACCTGGGCCCACTGGGCACTGAAGAAGGAGAACCGCCAGCAGCTCATCCTGGGGCTGGCAGCCACCGTCGCCCTTGGCGTTCTGTTCCTGGGTTTGCAGGTCTATGAGTATGGCCACGCCTACCGGGACCTGAATCTGACGCTCGGTAGTGGCATCTATGGCACGACCTTTTTCATGCTTACGGGCTTTCACGGTATGCATGTGACCATCGGTGCCATTATGCTGGCCGTTATCCTGATGCGCAGCATCAGGGGACATTTCACGGCCAAGAACCATTTCGCATTCGAAGCCGTGGCCTGGTATTGGCATTTCGTGGACGTGGTCTGGCTGGGCCTGTTCATCTTCGTCTACTGGCTCGTCTAGCCACTCGCCACCTGCTCTTCTTTGGTGAGGTGCCGCGCAAGCCGCGTGGCGCCTCGTCTCTCCTACCTACCGCAACGTTTTCAAATACGGCTTTTTCGCAGCCATCGCAATCGACGACACCAACATGAATCAATTGACTGCTTTGCGTCGGACAACAATGACCTTCAGCTGAGATCTGCAGGGGTGTTCAGTTACCGGGGGGAAGCGCGCCGTGTGGTGTGATGAGCCCGGTGGCAGAAGCGATGATAAAAATGACGAACAGCGTAATGGAGAAGCCGATGCGGAACGTCAGAGCTTTGACGGCCCGATCAGAGTTACCTTTGTCCTTCATCATGTACACCAAGCCCATGGCGAGGCTGGAGAGTATGGAGAGGAGGAAAACGACTGCGACCATCTTGGAGAGCATGAGACGTACTCTTTTGGAGACCGGGTGAGTATACGCCCCTTGAGCGAGGCTTCGGGAGCGTTCGTGAACTTATTTTGCCACAACAATTTCATATAGAAACAGTGCGCTTCGGAAAGTTCCAGTTTCAGCCCGGGTGGCTTGCTACCGCTGTAACGGTGAGTCTTCTGCCCTTGTTCATTCTCCTGGGTCTGTGGCAGCTGGACCGGGCGGAACAGAAACGTGCGCTGATTGAGAATTACGAGGCCCGCAGCGACGAGCCGCCGTTGCGCCTGGTCGGAGAGCAGGCCGACGCCGCGCACATGCGCAACCGGCGCGTTTTCGCCCGCGGGCACTACGACTCCAGCCGGCAGCTGCTGCTTGATAACAAAATCCAACAGTCACGCCCCGGCTACCATGTGCTCACGCCGTTTTTTCTGTCCGACGAACAGGTGGCTGTGCTGGTCAATCGGGGTTGGGTGCCGCTGGGGGCCAGCCGCGAGCGCTTGCCGGAGATAGGCACCGGCGAGCAGTCGCGAACCGTGACCGGCGTTGTCCACGTACCCAGTCCGCCGCCGCTCGCTCTGGGCGACAGCGGAGACAGTGTGCCGGGATGGCCGAAGGTCATCCAGCGCGTGGACCGCATCGCCCTGGAACAGCGGCTTCAGACGAGACTGCTGCCCTACACGGTGCGCTTGTCTCCCCAGGAGGATGACGGCTACATCAGAGACTGGAAGCCACACTTCCGCACCCCGACTGAAAAGCATCAGGCTTACGCGGTAACCTGGTTCGGATTCGCCGTACTCCTGCTGGTGCTGTTCGTGGGCTTAAACCTGAGTCGCATTCACGAAATGCCCGAAACGCGATAAGACTCATGACGACTGGCCCATCCGCACCGCCGAGAAAGAAACGCCCGTGGTTGGCGCCGCTGCTAATTTTCGCGGTTTTCGCGGGACCGCTTCTCGCCACCTGGGTTGCGGTTCAGTACGAGGCGTTCCGGCCGGCCGGCTCAGCAGCGAACGGACATCTCCTCACTCCCGCCCGCCAGGTAGACACCGCGAGTCTGAGGAGCCTGGACAGCACTGCACTGAGCCCCGACCTGCTGCAGGGCCGCTGGCTTCTGCTCTACATTGGCAGCTCCGCTTGTGACGAGATCTGCCAGCGCAGCCTGTACAACATGCGCCAGGCGCGGCTGGCTGTGGGGGAAGATGCCCACCGTGTTCACCGCCTGATGGTGGTGACCGACGGGCCCCCGAGCGGGGTGCTGCAGGAGGTGTTGGCTGGCCATCAGGGGCTCACGGTGGCCACAGCCGACGGCGCTGCGCTGGCCGGGTTCCTGGCCCAGTTTCAAATCACACCGGGGGATGACCCGGCCCGTGCCCAGCGCCTGTACCTGCTCGACCCGCTGGGCAATCTGGTGCTGTACTACGGCCCCGATGCCAACCCCAAGGGAATGCTGGAAGATCTCGAGCGGTTGTTGAAAGCCTCGCAGATAGGCTGAGCGGTAAGCTGCCCGCCCGGAGCCCGCGGGCACACTG
>JASJBY010000046.1 GCA_030066245.1 Gammaproteobacteria bacterium | reverse complement strand
GCGCACCCCTGCCGACACCCGGGTGTGTAACGGTCTTGACGAAGCCGCCCGGCCATGTGCCAATCGGGGCGTGGGCTTCGGCCGCCCATGGCGAGCCGGCAAAGCTGGTTGCTGTCAGTCCGGCTGCCGCGACAAATCCGTGTGTGATCCGGGACCAACGCATATCGAAGCCCTCCTGCAATCACCGCGACTCCGGCGGCGAAGACGACAGAACGGGGTAAGGCCGCTCTTGTCAGGGATGCGGCCAATCAGTGAGACCAGCGGCGCAATAGCAGCCGGCCGAGCGTGTGACAAAGGCGTGACCGACTGTCAACGACGTTGTCGGCTGAAGGCTCTGAGTTCTTAGGCAGGTGACGAGCAAGAGGGTTTCACAGAGGCACATCTCTCTGAGATGGGACGCTTTCTTGCGGCCGGATCAAGACCTCTCAGGGTTTTCGAGCCAGGGGCTCCCGGATGCTGACCGGACGCAGGCTCAGGGCCATGTCGCGCGCCCGGTTGCGGCCGATGTCGTCTAGCGGCACGAAGCCCGCTTCGTTGGTCACCAGATAGCCGTCTGGACTGATGGCGCGTTCGCTGGTGAACTCGTACAGGAAAGCCTGCAGCCCGGGGATGGCATCCACATGGCGTTTCTTGACGTACAGATAAAGCGGGGCCGAGAGCCCATACTGGTTGTTGGCTAAGGTGTCTTCGTCGGGAATGACGCCGTCCACCGGATTCGCCGTCAGGCCAGCACTGCGTTCAAATGCGTGGAAGCTCATGATGCCGAGGGCACCTGGGCGGGCCTTAATCCACTGCACCAGGGCTTGCTCGTTCCTCGCGCCCTGCTCATAGGCAGCGTCCCGCCGCAGGCTCCGGCAAACTTTGTAGCGTTGCTCTTCTTCCAGCTGCTCCAGGCTCGAGAATTCGCGGCAGCCGGCCTCCATCACCAGCTTGAGGAAGTCATAGTAGGTTGGGGCGTAGACGGATGGCCCCATGACCTTTATGGGCCGGGCCGGGAGGGCGGGGTCCACGTCGGCCCAGGTCTTCGCGGGATTGTCAACCAGGCCCCCGTTGCCCGGGACTTGTCGCGCCAGCGCGGCGAAGATTTGTTCTGGGCTCAGGTCCATGGCTTGTTCGGCCTTGCTGCTGGCCAGAACGATGGCGTCCATCCCGATGGCAAGCTCGACAATTTCGCTGACACCGTTGCGCTGGCAGCTGGAGAACTCCGATGCTGCCATGCGACGCGAAGCGCCCTGAACGTCGGGATGCTCGAAGCCGACACCGGCGCAGAACGTCCCGAAGCCCGTGCCCGTGCCGGTCATCTCCATGGACGGAACAGGGCGGCCGCGGTTGAGGGCGAATCGCTTGGCCACCGGCTCGGCATAAGCCAACACCAGCGGCGATCCAACGATTCGAATCTGTTCGCGTGCGTCAGCGGCGGCGGCCACGGACAGTAGCAAGAGCGAAGTCATGACCCGACGAGCTTTCATACGGAAATACCCCACCTCGAAAATAGCCGTACCGGCACGCCTCGACGCGCCGCTACCATCACCGGAAAGATGCAAACTGGGAAGGCGGGCAACGGGCGAACGCCATTCTTCCTTTTTTTAACACCGGCATGTGACAATTTTGTGATGGCGGGTCTCGGTCCTGGACCGCTTCGCCATTCGCAGACCGACTGTCACAATACTGTAATGGCTAGGCCTTAATCTCTTAGCCCATATAACGAAACGAATACGGCGAGCTTACGGCCTCGCCCGCGGCGCAGATCCTCGCCGCTTACTTCAAATTTCGCCATACCCAATCGGCCGGCGCATAAGCGCCTGAAAATAAACAGTCATAATCACGCCTTAGACTGGGGGCGCCTGACAATTCGAACTATCCTCCGGGAGGTTAGCTAATGAAGAAGACATCACTGTCTGCGGCGGCCGTGCTCGCCGTGTTCGCGGCTGGAGCCGCCATCGCACAGAGCGGTCGTGACTATATCGCCGTGGTCGGTTCATCCACGGTATATCCCTTCGCAACAGTCGTGGCCGAGCAGTTCGGCAAGTCGACCCGCTTCAAGACGCCGAAGATCGAGTCCACCGGCTCGGGCGGCGGCCTCAAGCTATTCTGCGCCGGTGTTGGCGTACAGCATCCCGACATCACCAATGCGTCCCGTCGCATCAAGCAGTCCGAAGTCGATACCTGCGCCAAGAACGGCGTCAACGACGTCATCGAGGTGAAGATCGGCTACGACGGCATTGCCATCGCCAACTCCAAGAAGGCCAGCGAGATGGCTCTCACCCTTCGCGATGTTTTCCTGGCACTGGCCGAAGAAGTCCCCGACCCCAACGGCGGCGAGAAGCTGGTGGCCAACCCGTATAAGACCTGGAAGGACGTGAACCCTCAGTTGCCCGCCCGCAAGATTGAGGTGCTCGGTCCGCCGCCCACCTCGGGCACCCGGGACGCCTTCGCCGAGCTGGCGATGGAAGGCGGTTGCAAGACTTTCGACTGGATAAAGGCCATGAAGAAGTCCAACAAGCGCGAATACAAGCGGATCTGTCACACCGTGCGCGAGGACGGTGCCTACGTGGAAGCGGGCGAGAACGACAACCTCATCGTTCAGAAGCTGGACGCCAATCCAGACGCCTTCGGCATTTTCGGCTTCAGTTTCCTGGATCAGAACACGGACAAGATGCGCGGTGCCGCCGTCGGCGGTGTTCGACCTGAGTTCGAGTCGATTGCCGACGGTGATTATCCCATCTCGCGAGCGCTGTATTTCTACGTGAAGAAGGCCCATGCGGATGTCATCCCGGGTATGAAGGAGTTCCTGGCGGAGTTCACCAGCGAGAAGGCTTGGGGTGACGAGGGCTACCTGGCAGACAAGGGCATGATCCCCATGCCGAAGAAGGAGCGGCAGAAGTTCGCCTCCGATGCCAAGAACCTGACACCGTTGAAGCTGTGATAGTCGATCACCACCGATCGCAGCGGCCGGGCAAATCTCGGCCGCTGCGCTCAACTGCTCCACAAGACCGCGTTATGACGCCATGATGCAAGCTCCTTACCTCGCCCTGGCCCTGCTGGGACTGACCAGCGTTGGCTATTACCTGGGGCGACGACGGGCCTTTTCCCAGGCGAGCGGCAAGATTCAAAACTTGCATTCGCTGCCCAGCTATTACGGTTTCTATGCCGCGCTGTGGGCCGGCATACCTGCGCTCCTTCTGTTCGCCGCGTGGCTGTTCCTGGAGGGCGCCGTCATCACCCAGGTGGTGCTGGCCGGACTGCCGGAGGAACTGAAAAGCCTGCCTCCCGACAGACTCAATCTGGTACTGAACGACATCCGCAATCTGGTAGGAGGCAATATCGTCTCCGGCGAGGTAAGTCCCGCCATTCAAGCAGCGGCGGACCATTATGCGGACGTCAAGGCCGCCAGCCGCCTGGGACTGACTGTTTTCGTTCTGGCGCTTGCCCTGGGCGGGACTGCCTGGGCGTGGCGGGAGATCCGCGCGGACAAACGGGCGCGGAACGCCGTCGAGGGAACCGTAACGGTTTTCCTGATTGCGGCCTCCACCATCGCCATCATGACCACCGTCGGTATCGTGCTGTCAGTCTTGTTCGAATCCATACGCTTCTTCGAGGCGGTACCGATCACCGAGTTTCTGTTCGGCCTGGAGTGGAGTCCGCAGATGGCGATCCGCGCCGATCAGGTGGGATCCTCGGGCGCCTTCGGCGCCGTGCCGCTATTTGCAGGGACACTGCTCATCTCTTTCATCGCCATGCTGGTGGCAGTGCCCATCGGCCTCATGTCGGCCATCTATCTCTCCGAGTATGCCGGCAAGAAATTCCGTGCAGTGGCGAAGCCGCTGCTGGAAATCCTGGCTGGCGTACCCACCGTCGTGTACGGCTTTTTCGCGGCACTGACCGTTGCGCCCATGGTTCGCGACACGGGCGCGACGTTGGGCCTCAGCGTCGCCTCCGAGAGTGCGCTTGCCGCCGGCCTGGTGATGGGAATCATGATCATTCCGTTCGTGTCCTCGTTGTCGGACGACGTCATGAACGCCGTGCCTCAGGCCATGCGCGATGGGGCGTATGCGCTTGGGGCGACCCAGTCCGAGACCATCAAGCGGGTCATATTTCCCGCGGCCCTGCCGGGCATCGTCGGCGGCATCCTGCTGGCGGTCTCCCGGGCCATCGGTGAGACCATGATCGTGGTCATGGCCGCCGGCCTGGCCGCCAACCTGACCGCAAACCCCCTGGAGGCGGTGACCACCGTAACCGCCCAGATCGTCACCCTGCTCGTTGGCGATCAGGAGTTCGACAGCCCCAAGACCCTGGCGGCCTTTGCCCTGGGTCTGGTGCTGTTCGTGGTCACGCTGATTCTCAACGTGATCGCCCTGCACGTGGTGCGCAAGTATCGAGAGCAGTATGAATAGGCCAGCAACCGGTCAGAGTCAGGCGGGCAAGAAACCGCCCAACAGCATGGAAATGGTGCGAGCGTCGCTGCCGAAACGCTACGCGCGGGAGAAAAGGTTCCAGTGGTATGGCCGGGTCGCCATCGGCATGGCGCTGCTATTCCTGTCGCTGCTCTTCATCAGCATCGTGGGGAACGGATACACGGCATTCCAGCAGACCTACGTCAAGCTGGACGTGTACTTCGATCCCGACAGGATCGACCCGAGCGGAGACCGTGCGCCGGACGCCCTCTCGGCCGGAGACTACGGCGGCGTTGTCAAGCAGACCCTGCGCAATATGTTCCCAGAGGTCAGAGGCCGCCGCGACAAACGTACCCTGTATGGCCTGGTCAGCACGGGTGCGGACTTCAAGCTGCGTGAGATGGTGCTCGCCGATCCGTCCCTTATCGGCGAGACCGCGACGCTGTGGGTGCCGGCGGACGACGACGTGGATATGCTCATGAAGGGCCACATCGACCGCAGCCTGCCCGAGGAAGACCGGCGGTTGAAGGATAAGCAACTGGCCTGGATAGACCGCCTGGTGGACGAGGGCCGGGTGGAGAAGCGCTTCAATACGACTTTCTTCACCGCCGGTGATTCCAGAGAGCCTGAGTTGGCGGGTATCTGGGGCGCCGCCGTGGGGTCCATGTTCACCCTGGCCGTCACTCTGCTGCTATCGTTTCCGCTCGGGGTGGCGACAGCGGTCTACCTGGAGGAGTTTGCCCCCAAGAATCGCTGGACCGACCTGATCGAAGTCAACATCAACAACCTGGCTGCGGTGCCCTCCATTGTCTTCGGCCTGCTGGGATTGGCGGTGTTCATCAACTTCTTCGGTCTGCCTCGCTCGGCGCCCGTGGTGGGCGGTCTCGTGCTCACCCTGATGACTTTGCCGACCATCATCATCGCCAGCCGGGCCGCACTCAAATCCGTGCCTCCCTCCATCCGCGAGGCGGCCCTGGGTGTGGGCGCGTCGAAGATGCAGGCTATCTTCCATCACATACTGCCGCTCGCCATGCCAGGCATGCTGACCGGCACCATCATCGGTATGGCCCAGGCCCTGGGCGAGACGGCGCCCCTGCTGATGATAGGCATGGTGGCCTTCATCGTGGATATTCCGGGTGGGGTTACCGAACCCGCGACGGTGCTTCCGGTGCAGATCTATCTCTGGGCGGACAGCCCTGAGCGTGCCTTCGTGGAGCGTACGTCGGCCGCCATCATGGTGCTGCTGGCCTTTCTCATCACTATGAACGCATTGGCAGTGATTCTGCGAAAACGCTTCGAGAGACGCTGGTGACGAGGCGTGGATTCAACACTGAGGTGATCAGCCATGACAAGCCTGACCGAAAGCGCTGACAAGACTGTCGATAAGAGCTTCGACGACACAACCGTCACCGAAGCGATTGAGGTCGAGCATACGGCGACCGTCGCCCGGGAGAATCGGGAAACGGTAGGCGAGCAATTCGTCGACACAGCACGTATGACCTGTCGGGATGTGGACGTTTATTACAGCGACAAGCATGCCATCAAGAATGTCACCCTCGACATCGGTCATAACGAGGTAATCGCCATGATCGGCCCCTCGGGATGCGGAAAGTCCACGTTCCTGAGATGCCTGAATCGTATGAACGATACCATCGATGGCTGTCGCGTCTCCGGCACCATCGAGATCGATGGGCAGGACATCTACCACAAGAGCATGGACGTGGTACCGCTTCGAGCTCAGGTCGGTATGGTGTTTCAGAAGCCGAACCCGTTTCCAAAAAGCATATACGAGAACATAGCCTACGGCCCCCGGATCCACGGGCTCGCTCAGAACAAAGCTGAGCTGGACGAGATTGTGGAGAGGAGCCTGGAGCGGGCCGGCTTGTGGGACGAGGTCAAGGACCGCATGGAGCAGCCCGGTACGGGGCTCTCCGGCGGCCAGCAGCAGCGCCTATGTATCGCACGCACGATCGCCGTGAGCCCGGAGGTGATCCTCATGGACGAGCCGTGTTCGGCGCTGGATCCCATCGCCACGGCCAAGGTGGAGGAGCTCATCGACGAGCTGCGCGAGCACTACACCATTGCCATCGTCACCCACTCCATGCAGCAGGCCGCGAGGGTCTCCCAGCGCACGGCCTACTTTCATCTGGGCGATTTGATCGAAGTGGGTGAGACCAACCAGATCTTCACAAATCCACGTCATCAGCTGACCGAGGACTACATCACCGGCCGCTTCGGCTGACGAATCCCCGCCCCACCGTCAGCTGGGATCAGCACGGCGGCCTAGCGGTCGGCGCGCAGCCGCCGCGGGTTGTGCTTCGCGGCCAGGCTGCCGCAGCCGGCGCATCATCCAACGAGACCGCAGGTCAGACGGTGCGCCGGGCCCCGCCCACGGGAGGAAAGAACTGGTGAGTCAGCCGCTGGAAGAAGGTCACACCATCAAACGCTTCGATGCGGAGCTGAGCCACATAATCATGCTGGCCCTGGAAATGGGGGCCATGGTTCTGAACCAGGTGCGCTCGGCGCTCGATGCGTTGCGCAACGCCGATCTGTCGGCCGCGCGTCAAGTCATCGATGTTGATTACCGCGTCAACGCCCTGGAGCTGCAGGCCGACGAGGAAATTGTCTCTGTCATTGCTCGCCGCGGCCCCGTCGCCCGTGACCTGCGGTTGACCATCGGCATCTCGAAGGCGCTCACTGATATGGAGAGAATCGGTGACGAGGCGGCCAAGATCGCCCGGATGACGGAGCAGATGTACGAGACCGAGGGTAGCCAGCCGGGCAAAGATCTGAAGCGCGACATCTATGGCATGGGCAAGTTGGCCACAGGGCTGCTACAGGAGGTCATAACCGCCTTTGACATGCTCGACGCCGACAAGGCCCAGCAGTTGGCGCTTGGCGGCACGGAGATGGACGCCGAGTTCGAGTCCAGCCTGCGGCGCATTGCGACCTTCATCATGGAGGACCACCGAACCGTGGGACATGCTGTCGATGTGGTTATTATCATCAAGTCTCTGGAAAGGATAGGCGACCATGCCCGCAACATTGCCGAGCAGGTCGTCTACATGGTGCGCGGCACTGACATGCGTCACCTGGAGAACGGGGCCAAGACGGTTCCCGGCGCCGCCCGGAACAGTCCTCCGAAACACCCGCGGTGAGTTGTGAGCCGGCAGCTACGGAGCGCCGTGAGTGATGGCCGCCCCGGATAACCCCGAGCAAGCCAAGAAACGCACACGCATCCCCTGGGACAAACTCTCGGCCGACGAACAGCTTCGCCTGCGGGTTGACTACGGCCGTTACCTGGACCAGCTTCCTGCCACTTGTTCGCTTGAAGAGAAAAACGCTCGTTTTGCGCGCTGGCTGGTCGTCCGCGGCGTTCTTTTCAGCCCCTGATTCCGGCACGCGTTCGTCCGTGGTCCTGAAAGCCGATGCTGCGTGGCCAAAACAGCGGGCGGGACCGCGCGGCACCCCGCGGCGGCCGTCTCAGGCGTTGCTGGTCAGGCGGCTTCTGAACACCAGGCAGCTGCACGTCAGATCACGGGCCACCTCGTCTGCGGCGATCCCGCGCAGATCATCGGGAAAGGAGTCGAGGCTCGCAACGCACAATACGACCAGCGCCGCCCCATTGTTCTTTGCGAGCCCGATTCCCGCGTCCAGCGCTTCCAGGGACTCATCCGAGCCGTCGATTGCCACCAGGATTTTCTCAACCTTCTTTGTTTTGCCTGTGCAGGTACGAATTGTCTTGCGCCACCGGAGCCGTCGACTTCTGCCAGCCTGCGACGGAGCGGTCAGCTGGGTGCACCAGCCCCCAGGCTGCAGGCGAAGCCGGCGTGAAGTACCTGCCCTGGCGGTCCACTTGTCGATACTGATCCAGCAGCGCTTCCGACTCGAGGCCCACCTGGTATGGCGGAGGCGGCAGCTGGCGCAGGCCGAGCATGCTCCGGGCAGCGGCTTCCACGGGGACCTTCGGGTGGACTTGCCGAGTGGCGTAGTGCACGAACTTCAGGATGCGAAAGGCGTTGAACCAGTGCCAGAATCGCTTGGCAAAAGTCGTGCTGGTTGCTGTATTGGCCCGGATCTCGGCTAGCCTCTCGGCAAAGCCGATGTCCTTAAGAAATGCCAGCACCGTCGGCGCGAGCCCGTTCGGATAGTCAATTCCTGCATAGAGCTGCGGCATGCGCTCGAACAGGGTCCTCAGATCCAAGAATACCTGTGGTGCGTAAACCCAGAAATTGCTGTCCTCGCCCTCCAGCCATACAGCCAGCGCCTTTCCTGTTCCGAAAGGAACCCGATGCGATGGCCTGGCCGCCGGAGTTACCGTGGTCCTGGTAAGTTCGGTGAAGCCCCCGAGCGAAATGATCTTGTGAAGAAAATAGAAGTCTTCGCCCGCCTGTCGGCGGTTCATGCCGCCGCGCTTCTCATAGTACGGCGAGCGCACGGCCATGCATGAGCCTACCGTCTGATACGCATGCGGAAAGCCCGCATGGCGCATGCCGTGGACGAAGTAACGTAAGTACAGCTCGTAGCGCACCATGCCCCGCCGCATACGGGTGTCCTTCAGGCCCTCCAGCGGGTGTTCGAAATGAATGGCGCAGCCGGGTGACTTGGGGTTTCTCTGGAAGTGCTCCCAGAGACTGACAAGGTAGTTCGGCTGGCAGCGGCAATCGGCATCCAAGCTCGCGATGATCCCCCCCGCCTTACCCACCCGATGAAAGCGTGCTACGGCCTCGTCCATGCCGAGCTTTCGGGCCAGACCAACGCCCGCGTGGCGTCGCGCCAGGCTCGGAAAGTACAGCACGTGAAAGAGCAGGCGGGGATCCCGGTGCTCCTTGACCCACGCCAATGTCTCCCTGCGCGTGTCGCGGTTGCGGCGTCGCACGGCCTCCCCATCAACTTCCGAGCCATTGATGACGATCAGGATCTCAGCGTCACAGAAGGCCCGTTTGCAGCCCCAGAGATCAGAAAGGGTGGTGAGGAGATCAGGCTCGTTGTGGCACGGGATCACGACGCTCAGCCCGAGTCGCGGGCTCGGCGCATCCGCTATCTGGGCGGGAACGAGCTGGTGTCGCTGAAGGTAGGTGCTGGCCGCCGTCATCCGCATGGTGCCCAGGTTCAAGTCGTTACCGTACAAACCGGCGCCCAGGCACTCTGAACCCATCATAACCACTGTGACGGCGTACCAGAGTAATCGTGGCCACAAGAAAGGCGGCAGGTTGGTAAACTACACCGGCCCCTGTGCAGCAAGAGTCACCGGGTTTGGGTTGCACGGCAGCGATGAGAGCAGAGTGGCAAAGAAGTCTGTAGATCTCCTGGTCCGCACGCCACGCGAATGGGTCGCCGCGGTGATGGCGGACTTCAACGCGTTTCTGGCCGACCATGCCAACTGTGAGCGAAAGGCGTCTGCCCTCGCCATGAGCATGGTGGTCAAGTATCCCGACCGACAGCGCATCATTCCGGGTCTCATTGATCTGGCCCGGGAGGAGCTTGCCCATTTCGCCCAGGTGTATTCGTTGATGCAAGCGCGCGGTATCCCCCTGGTCAAAGACAGCCAGGACCCCTATGTGAACGAGCTCATTGCCTTGATGCGCCATGGCAGGGATGAGCGTTTTCTGGACCGGCTGCTGATTTCGTCCCTGGTGGAATCGCGTGGTGCAGAACGTTTTCGCCTGGTGTCCGAGGCCATGGAGGAGCCCGAGCTGCGGCACTTCTATCGGGATCTCTGGGCCTGCGAGGCCAAGCACGGCCACGTGTTTGTGGAAATGGCGCTTGTTTACTTCGACGCAGCGGTCGTATACGCGCGACTCCACGAACTTGCGGGGCGAGAGGCTGACATTCTGCGCCGGCTTGCTATTCGGGCGGCGCTCCACTGAGCCGCCGGCGAGCGCTGCACTGCGGGCGGGGCGCTGTGGCCTAAATGAAGCGGTCTCTCTGCAGCATTTCCATCAGATTCCTGCGATTCCGCAAAAGGGCCGTGACAGCCCTCAATGTGGTGTGATCGTTTGCCTCGTCTTCGCTCTGCAGCGCGCTCAGGCGCTCTTCCAACTCACTGACGTTCTTTTTCAGCTCCTGCATGTCCACGTGGGGAATATGCCCGAGCTTCGGATGTCTTTGCTCCATGAACAAGTTCTCCTGCAGCTTGGCGTCCCGGACGGCAATGCGTCTGCCGGGATTGGTAACTCGTCCGGGGCCTCCCGGGACTCTGATGTCGTGGGTGCGTGCCCGCCGCCGCGGGGAAGGGCGGCTACAGGCCCCCAAGTTTTCGGGCTCACCGGGGTTGCTGGGGCCGACGTTCGCCTGGGCACCGCGGGGTTTCGTCCTCGCATGGATGAGGGTGCTTGCCGGGAACGCTCAATCCGGTATGCTACCCCATCCCATCCATCTGTCAACGTACACAGAGAAGGACGACAAGCGTGACCACCGATATTCTTGTTGAGCACAATCCGTCGCCTGCGAAGCTGGAGGTCATGGGCGTCTATGACTGGCCTGTCTGGAGCAAGGAAGTTTCCGAGTTTCCCTGGCGCTACGAGGCCCGGGAGACCTGCTACGTCCTGGAGGGTGAGGTTGTCGTGACCCCGGACGACGGTAAGCCGGTCACCATCAGAAAAGGCGATTTGGCGATCTTCCCGGCGGGCCTGTCCTGCACCTGGAACATCAAGGCGTCGATCAAGAAACACTACGACATGGACTAAGCTAGATAGCTGTTCGGAAATATCGATCACAAACGGCGATACAGCTGGTGTGGGACCCGGCCGGGGCATTGGCTCCGCTAAATCTCACCAGGCCTTGCGTCGCGGTGCATTCCTGCACCGCTAGCAAGTCCGGGGCGCGCCATCCGTGGCGTGCCCGCTCGGCGGAACGGCCATTCACCGGATGGCCGTTCGGATCCGCCTCTCCCGTAGCCTGGCGAGAAGCGGAGATGTCGAGCTTAATTAAGCTCTCCCTGCGCCGCTCGCCATCTACGCCGCTACGCCAACACCCCGACCGGGTCTGCCCGTAGCGTATTTCGGATCAGCTATCTTGTACTCCGTCAAAACCACTCTAACGGAGTACTAGGCCCAAGGCTCCGGAGTCCGGCGGACCACAGCGCTTGGCATCTCCCGCTGGTTTGCCTATGCCGCCTGGTCATCTTGGCCTGCTAAGCTGCGCCGCCTCGCAGTGCAGGCGGCCGCCGGCGGGCGACGCTTCGGCTTACGCCCGGAATGCCGGAAGGAGTACAATACGATGCGCAATTCGCTTGGTTTTCCGGCGCGACTCGTCAAGAAGGTCGCCTGAATCCAAGCAGGTCTTTGTCACGAGCGGCGCCGGGGCAAGCCGGTTGACGGAACTTCCGGAGCGCCTCTCTTAGGGGAGGTCTAGGAGAATGACCGGATGGAGACGTGCATGCCTGGTGGCGAGCCTGCTGCTAGGGCAATTCGGATTCGTGTTGCAGGTTTGGGGGGAGTTCACTGCGTCAGCACCGACCAGCAGTTGCGCCTGGCTCTGATCGAGGCGGCAAGCAACGACGCAGCCGACGTCATCCGAATCGTTCAGGGGACATATACCGGACCGTTCACTTACAGCACAAGTGCGACGGGCGATGGTCATGATTTGAGCCTGGAGGGGGGCTACACAACGCCTTCCTGCGCCGTGCGTGGAGCTGATGCCGGGCAAACAGTGTTGGACGGTCGTCGCACGGGGACAGTGCTGTCCATCACCATTGCCGATCCGGCCGGAGAACGTATCCCACACGTGTACATTAGGGGCCTGACGCTGACGAATGGATCAGCGTCATCCGGAGGCGGTCTGTATGTGGACACCGTGGGGCGCGTGGAGGTGACCGGAAATGTGTTCCATCGCAACGAGGCTGACGGCAATGGAGGCGGTCTTTTACCTGGACCATGGCGCCGAGGTTGTTGTTGCGGATAATGCTTTCACCGAAAACAGCGCAGCCAACGGGGCCGGTGTATCGGTGCTGCGCTTCGGCGAGCTGGCGCTGGAGCGGAACACGTTTCTCGATAATGCCGCCACCAGGCGTTCGGGTACCTTCGGGGGCGAGGGTGCTTATGCGGTGTTCGGCGATAGAGTCGGCGCGAAGGACAATACCTTGACGGCTAACGCGGCCACTAGTCACGAGCGCGGTGCCTGGTTTCAGAACATCGGGGTTTCCCTCAGCGTGACGGGCAACGTCTTCTCCCGCAACAGTACTCAGACCCAGGACGGCGGCGGCTTGTGGGCCAAGCTGGTCGTCGACGGGGCGACAGTCACCGTCATGGAGAATAAATTCGACAGCAACGAAGCTGGGCCGGCTGGCGAGGGCGGCGGTCTATGGATTAGGTCGGCCCGGATTCGTCTCGAAAACAACCGACTATTCCGAAACAGTGCAGAAAAGGGCGGCGGCGCCGCGTTCTCCAGGTTTGTTGAGCTCGTTGCGGTCAATAATGCCTTCGCCGGCAACATCGCCAACACGGATATCGCGGAGCAAGGGGGTGGCGGCACGTATCTGGAGCCCGGGCGCGGATCTAGCAGCACGTTGACCAACAACAGCTACGCCGAGAATAGCGCCGCCCTGGGCGCAGGAGGAGGACTGTGGCTGTATCTGCCGGACCCCGGGGCGCGAGCCAGCTTCTTCAATAACCTGATTCTCCAGAATCGCGCCCCTGTGGCGGGCGACATATGGATCGAGAACGATGCCGATGGCGACCTGGTTCCATCGCCCGTGGAGTTTTTCGCCAACAACTTCGACCAGAGCCCAGACGGTTTCGTCATCGGGGCCCCGATCCCCATAGACACCAGCAATCTGAACAACGTGGACCCGCTGTTTGTGGACGCCGCCGGTGGTGACTTGCATCTCCAGATTTGGCCTATCGCATCGCCCGTCATCGATCTGAAGTTGAGCGACGCCCCGTTGCTTCCGCCAGACGATATGGATGGCGAGCAGCGGGTTGGCTCCGTCGACATGGGTGCCGACGAAGCGACGGACGGCGACAGCGACGGCATGGCGGACTACCAAGACAATTGCATCGCAAAGCCGAACGGGCCATCCCGCCCGGATGCCGGCGGCAACATCCAGCTTGATACCGACGGTGACTGTTTCGGCAACATCTGCGATGCGGACATCAACAACAACGGGTTCTGCGACGCCCAGGACTTTGCCCAGGTCAAGCTGGGGTTCGACCGTTTCTCTTCGGATCCGGACAGTGATTTCAATGGCAACGGCTTTGTCGATGCCTTCGACTTTGCGCTGATGAAGACCTGCTTTGACCGCTTCGGGTCGCTGGGTCCTTCCGGTACCTGCACAACAACAAACTCGGGGTAGAGGAGGCGACTGATGCAGGGTAATAGCGTGAAGCGCCTGGCGATAGTGTTGGGCATCCTGGCGGTGAGCCCGGCGATGACGGCAACGACCCAGGCAGCCACCATCACGGGTCAGCCCAATCCCGTCTCGCTCAATCCGGTCGTGGATCCCTTCTTCGAGGTGACGCTGGCGGGAAGAGACTTCGCACCGACACCCGTGCTCTCCGGCGATCTGAAAGTCAGCTGGGATCCCGGCCTGCTGGGCTTCGTCGGTTTCTCGGTGATCAATCCGCCGTGGGACTCGGGCTCCCTGGTGCCGCCTCTGACGGACCCAGACGACGGCATGTATGCGTTTCAGGTGGGTGACAGCGGCGGTGAGGTGGGTGCCGATTTCAGTATAGCCACCTACCAGTTCCAGTTTCTCGGCGATGTGGGCGAGAGCGCCGTCATCAGTCTGGACGAAGCGGTTATGGGCTGGTTTGGCAAAGGCACTTCAGAGGACTCGGTAAAAATTATGGTCGCTTACGGCCCAATACAGGTCAACGCCGTACCGATCCCATCCGCGGTCTAGCTCTTCGGCTCCGGTCTGCTCGGGCTGGTGGTCGTGGCGCGGCAGCAAGAGACTGCGTGAGCTGACCAGACGCGCGAAGCGGCCGTCAGAAGTCCTGCTGCAGCGGTAAGCAAGCGGAGCGTGTGTCGCGACGCGCTCAACTGCATCTGCCGCCACGCCTATCAACGCCGTGACGGTCAACGCTTGCCGGGATGAAGCTGGGTGGTGATCTCGTCGAACATTTCCTTGTTGGCTTCTTCTTCTTCCTTTAACGCCTGCGCCATGCGTTCGTTGAGCCGCTTCAGGCCCTCCTCTATTCGGCTCGCCTGGCGCCTCTGAGTACTCTCCCTCTCCTTTTCCTCGTCTACCCAGGCGTTCAGCTCCGCGGCCAGGCGCTTCTGCGCATT
>JASJBY010000045.1 GCA_030066245.1 Gammaproteobacteria bacterium | reverse complement strand
TGCGCAGCAGCATAAAGGTGTATTTCGAGTTGATATCCGAGTCGTCCACGTAGAACCAGGTATCCCGGTAACGGACGGCCATCGCGGCGTTCTCCGGCGGTGTCGACTGGGACCGGATATCCAGCAGGTCGCCGATCACCGGGGTCCAGTCGAAGGGCTCGCCCTGCTCGTTCCGGGTCACCGTCACCCGCCCCAGAACCCGGTCTCGCGCAGGAACATCGACGGCGTGGGACAGAAAGAACATGATCCCGACCAGGGAACGTAGCTCTACGCCCAATGAGTCGGCACTCCGGCGCCGGCCGGCCGATTTGATGGTGAACAGCCCCCTGTTGGGGTCAAGTCCAAGCAAGGTAAAAAGCGCAAGCGCCTCGTTCGATCCCCGGGCCTCGGGCTCGAGGCGCATTGCGGGCACTTGCTCCTCCCCCTCTTTTCGATATCCGAAGGTAATCAACCCCTGGGTCTGCAGGCTACGCAGCAGCTTCGCGGCACTAAAGAATTCTGCGAACTCAGGCGCATCCTCCGGCGTCGGGCCAGAGGCCTCCCGGGCGTTGTCCGTTCCGTTCATGCGGTTGGCCATAACCCGCAACAGGCGCTCGATGCTCCAGCCCGAGCGGGACAGCAGAAGCAGGGAGTCGACCTCCATGGGGGTCAGCACGTTTTTTACGAGATCTGCGCCGCCCAACGGTGTGTAAGTGATGGTGGGGCGCTCCGTATAGTCGAGCTGACCACGCACGGCAATGTTGTCATCCTTGCTGCCTGCCTCGAACTTCTGCGCCTGGGCGCTTGCACCCTGATTCCAGGTGAACGAGGTGGAGACACTGCTCACGTTGAGCATTCCCACATTATCCGCGTAGCGCATGCGCACCAGGTTGAGCAGGGTTTCCTCATCCTCGGTCTGCGCCAGGACTTTGTTGTACTCGTTGCGCCCGGCCTTCATCAGGTCGGGACCGAGCTGGGTGCAGCCAGAGACGGCCACGGCGCCGACGACCATCAGCAGCAGGCCAGCTCGGAAG
Organism: Gammaproteobacteria bacterium; assembly: GCA_030066245.1. Classification (GTDB taxonomy): domain Bacteria; phylum Pseudomonadota; class Gammaproteobacteria; order JAABTG01; family JAABTG01; genus JASJBY01. Next base: position 13,620 of record JASJBY010000045.1, on the reverse strand, counting down.
ATTTCGGACGGATGGGTATGATTCGCGAGCGAACGACACATGGCGCCCCCCAGGTCGCACGTGTTCACAGACTAAAGCTAAGGTGCAATAGGCTGCCCCCACGATTCGCGGCGCAGAGCCAGCCGTCTTGGCCGAACCTTCCCCTCGAGGCCGATCGGACTTGCGCATTATGCCCTGGTTTGAGGCTCGACGCACCTGGTAATCCAGGCCACGTTTGCCTTTTCAGAATGGTTTTGTGCCAGCAGGAACGCAGAGCCGGGGCAGCACCGTCAGGCAACCCGACCGAGCCGCCTTAACGGCTCACCGGCTGGCTCGTGAGTTGTGAGCACAATTAGCGCATCGTTGGTGTTCAGCGCGAGGTGCTGGTCCCATCCCGGGTTGGTTTCCACCCCGCCGTGGACTGTTCGCTCCTGGCCGGCCCGCTGGATGCGGATGGCAATCTCGCCCCGCGCGTCGGCTGCCCGCTGCAGGTCGGCGAGGGTAAGTTCGCCAACCCTCTCGAGCTGCCTGATCTGGAGCCGCTTGCAGTGGACAAGAGATTGCGCCGAACGCGGATCCTCGTGAAGGCCGTTTCGGCGGGCCATCTGGAGGCATGGCCCAAGCCACTGTCACCGTTACCTGTCCGCCTCCAGTTGCTTACGTCACCGCGGCTTGACCTTAGGCGAGGTCCGGGGGCAACCTCTTAGTTAACAGTTACCCTCTGAGGGGCAGGAAAGGAGGCAAGGATTCACCATGAGCTGGAAAGATCAAGTCAACAAGGCGGTCGATTCTCTGAAGGACGTCGCCGAGAGTGAGACCGTTAGAAGTGTTGTCAGCAAGGCCAAGGAGACCACAAAGAAACTGACCCAGAGAGCCAAAGAAGGGGCGATGGATGCAGCGGAGGCCTTCTTCGCAGCCAATACCGATCCTTCGGCACTGAAACTGCACCATATCAACGCCGATGTGACGATCGTTTCACCTTCCGATGGTATCGAGATCACCCGGCCAGCCGGCGGTACGCTGGTCATCTCCGACGGCTCGGAGAATGGCGTCGTCATTAACGCGGCCGCCGACCAGGCTTACGTAACTGAAACCATCGGTACGGTCAGCCGCTTGAATGCGAATACTTATGATATCGGCCCCGAGGACGGCATCAACGTTGTGGTCGTCAAGATGTGAGAGTTGGGTGAGTTCAGATTCGGGACGCGGAAGCCATCATCGAGGAGCATGAGGATGAGTTCAAAGCCGCATGGCGGGCCCACTTTCCAAGTTGAAGTGACGAACGTGTCCAGCCACGGCCTGTGGTTGCTGGCTCACGGTCGTGAGTTGTTCTTGTCCTTCGACGATTTCCCCTGGTTCAAAGACGCAAGTATCGGCGCAGTGCTGAAAGTCGAGGAAACGTCTCCGGGCCATTTCTACTGGCCGGACCTGGATGTCGACCTGGGCTTGGAGACCATTGAAAATCCTGAACGCTTTCCCCTGAAAAGTCGGGCCGATGCATGAAAATTCATCTGCAGGGTGACATCGAGGGTTCGCGAGGGTAACGCGAACGCGATGTCTCAGCCGCGAGCCAGCATGGTCACTCAAGCGACTGGGTTGTGCCAGTTTAGCCGGGAAATTCGGGGAAAGTCGCTGTCATTGGAGTGCAACGTGGCTCGGTGTTCGATGGCTAGTGCAGCGGAACGTCCTCGTTGTAGGCGTATACCAGGAGGTTCATATCCGGGAGGATCAAGTGCGGGTAGACTTCCAATGCCTATGCGCCATGAACCGCTCGATCTCAAGCTCGTCGACAAGCTGATTGAGCTTACGCGGGTCGATGCCGGCGCGGAATCCACGCGGAGCCGAACGCACGCGGAACGGTTCCCGAGCGGCCGACGGCTTCTCACCACTGGTCAGGCCCCCCCGCAGCACTTCGTTGACGACGGCCTCGAAGCTGGTCCCGCGCTTGCGCGACAGATCCTTCAGGGTCTGCGCCACATCATCGTCGATGGTGAGTGTCGTTCTCATGCTTTGACAGCATAGTGCCTAGCACACGAATCGGCTAGATATTCATCGCTCTCGAGAGCAGGACGCCGTCTTGTGTAGATGGCTGTCAAGACCTGCGCATCTTTGGCGAACAGAGTTTTGAGGGGTTGAAATCTTACTCCCTTGTGCTACCGCAAGCTACGGCTGCGTAGGATGCTCATGACGAACCAAAAACGGCATGGCTGTGTTGTGGGGGGTCAGGGAGGAGTCCCGAGCTTGCGAGGGAAGCTCCTTGACGCTCACACAGCCATGCGTACAGTTTTGGTCATGAGCTTGCTATGCCGGCCCCCTGATCTTTAATCGCCATTTATGGGCGCTTTTTCGAAGCCATCAACATCTTGAGATCTAAGGTGCTGGCGCAAAACCTTCTAGAATGTTTCAGTGTTTCTTCCTTAGCGAAAGCCATGGCGTTGAACAGAAAGGATCCCGAAGCCGACCGGCTAGCCCGGGAGATCGCGGCGAAGACCGGGGAGACGCTTACAGAGACAGTCATCGAGGCGTTGCGACAACGCCTAAAGCGGGAAGCTGCGAAGGCTCCATTGAGCTTGAAAGATGAAATCATGGCTATCAGCCAACGTTCCGCCCGTCTGCCGCGTCGCACCGGCCGAAAACCCGACGAAATCGTAGGTTACGACGAACACGGTCTGCCCCGCTGGTGGTTATAGACACGCCCGTAATCACGGTCATTCTTTTCGGTGAAGATCATGCGGGGCGTTATTAGTGCGCGCATGGCGAACCGCCGCGAGCAGGCGCTATATCAAGCGCACATGGAGCGAAAATGACTGACATTCCGGAACTTACCGAAAGGGACTTCAGTCGTGCCATAAAACGCAGCCAGCGTAGCAGGCTAATCAAGGGGCAAGCGAAGCCGAGCGATATTGCAGCCCTACGCGCGTTTGTTAGGCTGACGCAGGAAGAGTTTGCCCAAGCGCTCGGCATCAGCGTCTACACGCTACGAAACTGGGAACAGGGCCGCCGAAAGCCTGAAGGGCCGGCGGTGGCGCTGTTGCGGATAGCCGCACGGCATCCGCGGATCATCCGCGAGAACGTCGCGACAGCGGCATGACCAGATTAGCCTGTGCTTCGAATTATTGGGACTATCTGGCACACGCCCGCTGGATCAACCTCCAGAGCACGGAGCGCTTCCAGGCCGAAGGTATCGAATTCGCCTGCACGACTCAGACATTGCACCTGGCCGGAGACAAAAAACGTCCTCTTGCGGTCGGTCAGCGATGGGTGTCCTCGGAAAAGGAGTTCTCGCACGGCGCGGTGCTCGCTCAAGCGGCCGCCCTCGGCGCCCGGACCGTTCTGACCAACCACGTCCCGGCCAGCGAGTCTGCTCGACCAGAGCCGGTGAAGTTCGTCGGCCCCCTGCCACAAGCCAACGGGGTGCGGACCGCTGATCGGTTGAAAGACAATTAGCTGGGCGATGACGCCGAAGACAAACCGCGAGCGGCGTTTTACAGCCAACAACTGTCTGAATGGTATTGAAGAGGCCGCTGATTCCGTGTTCCCGAAGACGGGCGTCGGTGTGCATGCAGGCGATGGGGAATATCCTTTCGTATATTCGATCGTATATTCGGAGGCTGTGATGGTTGCCCTTTCCATCAAATTGCCGCAGGAACTGGCCGAACTGAGCCGGCAGGTAGCCCGAAAGCTTGGCATTACCCGCTCGGAGCTGATTCGCCAGGCTCTCGTTCATGAGATTGAGCACATTGAAGCCAGCCTGGAGCGACGGGCCATGGCGGAGAGCTTGCGCGCAATGGCCGGGACCGATTCGGCCGCGCGTGAGAACGAAGCACTTGATCAAGCTCTCGATGAGGTGTTGCCCGAGGAGAAGGAGGGCTGGTGGAGCAGTTGAGTCGGGGTGGCATCTACGTAGCCCGGCTGGATCCGGCGAAAGGCGCGGAGATCGGCAAGCTGAGGCCGGTGGCAATGCTCTCGGCGCGAGAGGTACTGCAGGTTGACTCGCCACTGTTGTTCATCTTTCCGCTCTCCAGCCGCTCCGACTCGGCCTTCGACACCCTGCATGTAACGTTGCCGCCCCGGGATGGATTTAAGGTGAAGAGCTATGCCCTCGTGGAGCATTGCCGCGCCGTCAGCCGTGGTCGTGTGCTGGGTGACCGCATCGCATTGCTGACCCAGGAGGAGCTGGCGGCCATCCTGCACCGGCTGCAGCGATTGGTCGGTTTATAGCTCAGCTCATCCGGGTCAGTGCTAGCGCGCATTTCTCACCGGGATTCGGAATCTTTGGTCACTCTGGCAAAGCAGCTTGGTCGATCGCCCGCAGAGGCATAGCGGGACTATGCCTCAAGGGAAATCGGCCAAGATGTGAAGCTAGAGGGGGCCAAGAACCGAATAGGACAACCTGCAAACAAGACAGTGGACAAGAAAGAAGCCAAGGCTTTGAACATTGCAACATTTTTAGGGAAACCGGGTCCGCCTGGTGAAAAATGCGCGCTAGACCTCACACCAGGCCCGTTTCACCTGCCGCCCGGGCGGCTTGGTATGGAACCATGCGTCGAAGCAAAGCTGGGCGTTGCGCCTTTCCCGCTGCATGAAGGGTTTCTGGATGCTCATCAGTGCCGGTTGCTCCGCGATGACGCAGCAGGCGACGCCGGCGAGGCGGGAGATGACGAGGCGGCTCAGCGCTAATTCGACGAAGCTTCGAAATCCGCTCGGCGGAACGCCCTGCGGGCTTCCGCCCTACCCCGCCGAAACACGACGAGCTAAATCGAGCAGGAATGTGCGGGCGCCGCGAAGGCTCCAGCGACCAGTCATCATGTTGGCTTGGACAGCATCTGTTGGAACATTGCCTCTCCAGGGCACAGATCCGGGAAGCGGAGCCAATAGTCCAAGCGCAAGAGGATGCGCCTAGAGCCGTTTGGCGGAACCATTTTTCAGGTTGATATGACGAATGTGTCGAGCCACGGGAGCTGGTTGCTGGCTCTCGGTCGCGAGTTGTTCTTATTCGGACTGGTGCAGGACAAGCCGATTTTCAGAGTCGAGACAGGCGGCGTTCCGAGCGCGTCAGCGGTCGAAGGGTCCAGCTGGTAAGGGGTGTACTTTCCGCGAATACAATCAAGTTGGATCAAGAGACGGCTTACATTTGACGGCTCGGGCATACGAGGACATCTTAATCGCCGGGGAGCAGCGCCCTCTCTGATTCTTGCTGGGGACACGCCATCGATGGAGGGTCAGCCGGGACGCGACTTCGTCAGCTTCGCCGCGACCGACCAACGTGCCGCCGGGCGCATGGCCGGGCAGCGTCTTGTGAAGAAGCTTGACGAAAGGGCAAAGGTGGTGCTGTCCCGGAAACTTGCTGGATCAGCCTCCACTGCGATTCGAGAGGAGGGATTCCTGAAGGCCGTAGGTGCCTTTCCGGAGATTGAGGTGATCATCGACGATCGCCATGCAGGCCCGACAATTGGGGCGGCATGCTCCGAGCGCTGCGCAAGGAGAAGCTCGCCGACAAGTTCGTCCGCTGCTTCGGTAGAACGTCGTGCGCGAAGGGCCGTAATTCTGGAGAAAAGCCAATGATTCAGCACCTGCTGCGCGCCCTCCTCGTGACCATCCTCAGCCTGGCACTCTTCGGCTGCGGCCAACAGGACGAGCAGAGCTTCACTATCCTCGCGAGTACCGTGCACAAGTTCATGGAACCTCAGGTGACGGCAGTGGGGCGCCGGATGGGCATCAACGTGCAGATGACCTATCAGCCGTCGCCGGATATCACCAATGGGCTTAGAAGGGCAAAGCCTCCGGCTTCGACGCTGTATGGCCCGCCTCATCGCTCTGGATAATCCTCGGAGATACCCAGGGCGTGGTGCGACACAGTCGAAGCATCATGCGCTCGCCGCTGGTCGTTGTGCTCAAGCAGCCGGTTGCCCGACAGCTCGGCTGGAGGGGCGAAGCCATCGCCATGCGTGATATCGTCGCGGCAGCCGAACGCGGACAGCTGCGCCTGGCAGTGACCTCACCCACGCGAGGCAGCCTGGGCGCTGCCGCTTACCTGAGCTATCTGACTGCCCTTGCGGGCAACCCCCAGGTATAGACCCAGGCGCACCTGCAAGACCCGCGGCTGCAGGTGAAGGCCAGGCGCTTCCTGAGCACGGTGCACCGTGAGGCCAGAGGGGCGGCCACGCTCATGAGGACTTTCCTCTCTCCTGAGGGCCAGTTCGATGCGATCTTCAACGTCGAGGCTAATGTCATCAAGGCCAATCAGCGTTTGACCGCTCAGGGGCGGACGCCCCTGTACGCGCTTTATCCCGTACACGGTTTGACCCTGGCCGATTCCCCGCTCGCCTACATCGACCGTGGTGATGCCGGCAAGGAAAAAGCCTTCCTCGCGCTGCAACAGGCATTGCTCGAAGATGAGTCGCAACTGAAGATAGCGTAATATGGACGCCGGCCGGGGCATGCCGGGGTCGCACTGGACGCCGCGGATCGCAGCCTGTTCAATCCCCAGTGGGGAATCGATCTGGAACGTTCCCTCTCGCCCATGACCTGGCCGAGTCGGGACGTGATTCGGGAAGCTCTGCGGATATTGGTGACTCAAGCCCCAGGACCAATTGCCGATGCGCCGTCGCCCATCCGCCTAGCGACCACAGTCAGTGCGGCGGACACGGCCATCTCGGTGGTCATCCTGCGCAAGGCTTACGCGCGCCTGGGCTATGCGGTCGAGATCAGCCGATACCCGGCCGAGGTTGCGCTCCGACTGGCCGACGCCGGTCGCGAGGACGGTGAAGTACAGCGTATCAACGGTCTGAGCAAGCACTACCCGAATCTCCTTCAATTGCATCCCGCCATCAACTACATTGAGGCCGCCGTCTTCAGCGCCGGCCGGGACATCCCCCTCGACGGCTGGAGCAGCTTGCAGCCTTACCGCGTTGGCGTGATGCGCGGCATCAAGTTTGCCGAGTTTAACACCAGAGGCATGAATCGCACGCTCGTGGGTGACTACACGGCTTTGTTCCAGATGCTTGGCGAAGGGCGCTATGACGTGGCCGTGTCACCCCGCATGATGGGTATTTTGGAACTGAAACGCCTTGGCACGACGGGCATCTCACCGGTGGAGCCGCCTCTCGAGCGCTTCCCTGTTTTCCATTATATACACCGCAGTCGGGCTGAACTGGCGCCTAAGCTGGAGGTGGTATTCCAGAGCATGCAGGAAACGGGAGAGCTCACGGCCATACGTCAGCAGGTCATCGCCGAGCTCATGCGGTGAACCGAGAAGGGACAGCCCATATGCGAGGGCTGTACCTGCTTCGAACCTTCCGTCGATGGCGGAGCAAGACCGGAGTAACGATGGTGATCAAGAAAACGTCCATTGGCGGAGCGTTGCTTCTCTTTGGCCTAGTGGTGCCGTTTCAGGGGCTGGCGCAACCCGTATCCCCGGACCCCTATCCGTTGCGGCCGCCCGACACCTCCAGCCCACGGGATACGCTTCGCAGCTTCCTGACCCTAGCAGACAAACGCATCAAGCTGTGGTTCTCGGGTGTTTCTCGTGACACCCTGTTTCAGAGCGGCGCGCGCGCTGCCGAGATGCTCGATTTCGGGCAGATTCCAGACCGCCATCTCGCCGAGACGCAGGCGCGAAACAGCCTGCTGCTCAAAGAGATCCTGGATCGCATTGCGCTGCCGCCTGATGACCAGATCCCGGGTGATAAGGAGGTTGCCGATCAGGGGATCACGCGCTGGACCATTCCCGACACTCGGATCACCATCGCACAAGTAACGGACGGACCACGACAAGGCGAGTTTCTGTTCACAGCAGACACTGTCCGGCGGCTCGGGGACATGTACCGCCGCGCCAAGCACCTGCCCTATCAGCCCGGCGCCACGGAGGGTGCCTATGACAGATACCTCGAAGCCCAAGGGTTGACCGAGGCAGACGTGGCGCGGGTGCGCGACCGCTTGAAGCCCGTTGACACCTCGAGTCCGCGCGCCACCTTTGCCGCCTTTTGGCAGAACCTCGACCGCGCTTACTGGCTCATCATGGACGCTAACTTCGCGTTAGACTCCGACCCACCGACGATGTCCGTAGAACAGGGGCGCGAGATCGAGAAAGAAGCCGATTTTCTATTTCGGCGTGCCATGAGCACGGTCGATCTGAGCCAGCTCCCCGAAGCAATCCGCGATGACGTGGGCATTGAGGCCGTGCTGCAGCTGAAAGAGGTGTTGGATCGCGTCGCGCGACCGTACTCGGATTCGATCCCCGACGAGGAGACTATCCGGGACTGGAGGCTAGACAACAAGGACGTCTTGTCGACCACGCCCAGACCCTTTAGCTGGCAAGTCCCGAACACGGAGATTGCAATCGTCGAGGTGATCGAGGGCCCGCGGATCGGCGAGTTCTTGTTTAGTGCCGACACGGTCAGCCGGGCTGAAACGTTCTACAGACGGGCGCAGGATCTCCCCTACCGCCCGGGAGCCAGCGAGGGCTTTTACTCATTCTTCATCTCCACGCCGGGTTATCTGGTGCCAGACGCCTATCCGCTGGCCCGCTGGATCGACGAGCTGCCGCCAGGCTTCAACACCCAGTATGCCGATCAGACGCTGTGGCAGTGGCTGGGTCTTGCCCTCTCCATGCTGGCGCTCATTGTTGCCGGCGTTCTCATCTTCGTCGCCACCCGTCGCCTTGCCAGACACGCGCGACCGGTGCTTCAAGAATGGCTGCACTTCCTGCGCCCCATCCTCAACATCCTGGTCGTGTTCCTCGTCCACGAATTCATCAACCGCGGCCTCAACATTACGGGGTACGTGTTGGTGGTCGTGACAAACATCCTCGAGGGCATTGTCTACGCGCTGGCGGCCTGGGCGGTCTACGCCCTGTTCAAGGCGTTCTCCGAAACGCTTGTCGCCACACGGCGTTTTTCTCAAGAAGGCATAGACGCCAGTCTGATACGGCTGGGCGCGCGCCTGGTCGGTTTCCTGATGGGCGCATGGCTGCTCATCGAAGGCTTGCAGGAACTAGGCGTGCACGTGGTCCCGTTGCTTGCAGGCCTCGGCGTCGGCGGTCTTGCCCTGGCCCTGGCCGCCCGCCCGACCATCGCGAACATCATCGGCAGCTTCATGATCTTCGCGGACAAACCCTATAAGGTCGGCCAGCGCGTCATGGTCATGGGGCATCAAGGCAACGTGGAGTCCATCGGTCTGCGCTCAACCAAGATCCGTCTCTTGAACGGTCATCTGACCTCGATTCCCAATGAGCAAATGGCCAGCGTGGACGTGGAGAACATCGGCCAGCGGCCCCACATACGGCGGGTCTGCAATATCAACCTTACCTACGACACGCCACCCGACAAAGTCGTCCGCGCGGAAGAGATCATCCAGGAAATTCTGGCCGTGCCCGGAGCGCCGGACCCGCAGAACCCTGGACCCAGCGAGGCGCTGGCGGGTGCCGCCAGCAAAGAAAGTGACGAGGAACAACAACCCCATCCTAACGAGGCCATCAACCAGCCAGACTTTCCCCCGCGCGTGTTCTTCAACGACTTTAATCCCGCCTCCCTGAACATCCTGGTCGTCTACTGGTTCCACCCGCCCGAGTACTGGGACTATCTGGCGCACGCCCGCTGGATCAACCTCCAGATCATGGAGCGCTTCAGGGCCGAAGGTATCGACTTCGCTTTCCCGACCCAGACGCTGCATCTGGCCGGTGACGACAAGCGGCCGCTTACCGTGGGCCAACGATGGGTGTCCGAGGAAGAGGATTTGTCTCACGGCGCGGTTCTTGCCCAGGCTGCCGCCCTCGGCGCCCAGACCGTTCTGACCAACCAAGTGCCGGCCAGCGAGTCTGCTCGACCAGAGCCGGTGGAGTTCGTCGGCCCGTTGCCAGAAGCCGACGGGAAGCGGACCGCTGCGGGGCTGGAAGGCGATTAGCTGGGATGACGCAGCAGGCGACGCGGGCGAAGCGGGGGACGACGCGGCGGCTCAGCGCTGAGCGGACAACGCTTCTAAATACACTTCCAATCTACGACATGGGCCTTGGCTAACCGATGGATCTCTTCCTCCTGACCGCGGCAGCTCTCGTCCTTGGCAGCATTCTGTTGACTCCGATTTCCGCCCGGGTGGGCGCCCCGCTGCTGCTGCTGTTTCTTCCTGATTGGTATGCTGGCTGGCGAGGACGGTCCCGGCAACTACCACTTCGATGACTTTAACCTGGCCTACAACATCGGCAGCATCGCGTTGGCGATTATCCTGTTCTCCGGGGGCCTCGATACCTCCAAGGAGGCAATCCGAAAGGCCGCGGGGCCTGCCTTTGCACTGGCCACGGTAGGCGTCGTGCTGACCTCGGCCCTGGTTGGCGGGATGGTGGCCTGGCTCAGCCAGATCGTGATGTTCCTCATGTTCGCCTTGCTCGTCACCCCGAGTGACCTCGGCGCGACACTGGCTCCGGCTCTGATGATTGGCGCTATCCTGATGTTCATCGCGCGGCCAATGGCGGTGTTTCTTTGTCTACTGCCCTTTGGCTTCCGCCCGCGCTAGCATCTCTACGTTGGATGGGTTGGTCTGCGCGGTGCCGTGCCGATCTTCCTTGCCATCATCCCGGTCATCAGCCCGGGTCCGGTTACACTTAGCTTCTTCAACACGGTCTTCGTGATCGTCATCGTCTCCCTGGTTCTCCAGGGCTGGACGATACCCGTAGTCGCGCGCTGGCTCGATCTGGCGGCCGAGGAGGAGCCGGAGTCTTAACGATTCGCGCTCGTCCCACCCAACCCAGAACGGCCCGAATAACCGACCGGCGCCCCCTACCGATTGAGGTTGACCTCGTCGAGCAAGACGATGGAAATCTTGATGATCAGGCCCGACAAGCTCATGCCGCATCCTGCATCTCCCGGTCAGTGCATTGATTTATTGCGGAATGCGCATTACCATTTCCTTATTGCTTTATTCGCAATAGGCTTGGAACAGGATGTAAGCGGCGTTGATTCGGTCGTTTAAATGCAAGGATACAGAGAAGCTGTTCAACGACTTGCGGGTTCGCCGCTTCCAGGCTTTCGAGATCGTGGCTCGACGTAAGTTGAATATGCTGGACAATGCCACCAGCCTGAACGACCTAGCCGTACTGCCGGGGAACCGCCTGGAAGCGCTGCGCGGCAAGCGAAGCGGCCAGCACAGCATCCGCATCAACGACCAATACAGGGTTTGCTTTGAATGGCGAAGCGGCGACGTGCATAACGTGCAAATCGTGGACTATCACTGAAGGAAGCCGCGACAATGACCAAACGACTGCCACCGGTCACACCTGGTGAAATTCTCCGGGATGAGTTCATGGCCGAGTTCGGGCTCAGCCAGAACAGGTTGGCCATAGCCCTGAATGTGCCGGTGTCTCTCATCAATCGGGTGGTCAATAACAAATACCGTATTAACGCGGACTTGGCGCTCAGGCTCGCCGCTTATTTTGGCACGTCAGCACAGTTTTGGATGAACCTGCAAACCAGCTACGACCTGAGGGTTGCCGAGCGCATCCATGGAGCTAAGGTGAAGAAGGAGATACACCCTGTTCAGGAGCCGGTAGCTTGACTGGAGTGTTCGCAGGAGTTTGGCATGCACACGGCGTGTGTTCCCCCTTCGTGAAAATAGCGCTGGAAATGCCAGCCACAGACTCGCCCGCCCCGCGGAGGTTGCAGCCGACATTTCGCTCGCTTATGCAGGCATCATGTTGGCTTTGACGGCATCTGTTGGAACATCATATCGATGGGACAGAGACCGGCGAGTGTCATGTAAGCGCCTGCGATTGGCAGCATCACCGCAATGACAAAAGCCCAGATGGCCAGGATCTGACCGAGCTTCTTGATGGCGCCACCTGCCTTCAGGGATAAGAACAGGACAAGATAACCGACGACCGCCCAGAACGTGGCAGGCAGTAAGCTAATGAAGAAACACATCCGGCATTACCTCTACCTGCTGTGAAATGGCTGCCCGTTCAAGACCACCATCTTGATATCTCTATAACATGCCGGCCGGGACCTCCAAAGTTGCCGGCAGTGCACTGTTTTTCCAAATCTCCTGATCAGCGAACTCGCTCATGGCGTTGTACTCGCTGGCAATGCGTCTGGCTGTTTGGGCAGCACCGGTCATTTGCCGTACCGCTTCCTGATATAGGGGGTCGCCCGTGTCAAAACCGGGCTCCGCTCTCAATGAGGCGGCCCGGGCTTCGGCCGATTCATAGAGACCGATATTCGGGTCGAACGCTTCTTTATTATGTTCAAACTCCGCATGAGAATATGAACCACCGAAAACCCAAAGGAGCGCAAAGCCGCGAGAAGAGTGTGGGAACGGCGGGCTATCGACTCTCGTAATCATGATTCACTTCGAGGCCAGATATGATTGGCTCTGGTGCCGCACCGGAACTTGACCAGCGTCTCTGCTGGCCGCAAGCTGTTACTCGTTCAGCACTCTAACATCACCTGTCTTCTTTGCGCTACCACGGTACACTCGTGCGCCTGACCAAGCTACTCTTCGGCTCGCTCGCGGCGTTGGCGTTGATCGCCGTCGTCCTGGTAAGCCTGTTTCCACTGTTGGACCTCGGCATGTTCCGGGCACAGATTGAAGCGGCGGGAACCGAGGCCTTCGACCGCCGGCTGACAATAAGGGGCTCCATGCGCCTGAAGCCGTCGCTGCAACCAATGTTATCGGCCGAGGATGTGCGCATTGGGAACCCGGACTGGGCCTCGCGCCCCGACTTCGCACACATCCAGCGGCTCGAGATTCGGGTAGCGTTGTGGCCCCTCCTGCGAGGGGAGCTGGACGTGCTTGATGTGATCTTCAGTGGTGCAGACGTGCTGCTCGAGGCCGGGCCCGGCGACAGGAACAATTTCACGTTCCGGCCCCGTAAAGGCCCTGCGGAGCTTCCCGATATCGATCAATTCAAAGTCCGTGATACCGTCTTCGGTTACCGTGCGGCCAGCGGAGAACTGAACAGCTGTGTTGTGAAGGAGGTAGACGCCAGGAACACGCCCGGACAACCCATCAGTGTCGACGGTCAACTCACCTGCCGGGACGTGCCGCTGCAGCTGTCGCTGGTGGCCGGCACACCCGAGGCGTTCGCCTCGCGCACGTCCCCTTGGCCGTTAGAGCTGACCGTGAGCACAGAGGATGCGTCACTCGCCGCCGCGGGGGCGCTGCCCAGGCACCGCGGGTGGGATGGCGCCGAGTTCCGGATCGCCGTTCAGGCTGAGAGGGTCGACTCTCTGCAGGGCCTGTTCGGCGTGGCCCTGCCTGTGCCGGGGCCTTTCGACTTCGCCGCCGAGCTGCGGACGACCGCGGGGGCGTATCTTCTCTCAGGCCTCAAGGGCCGCATCGGCTCGACAGACATTATGGGCGAGCTCAAATGGCGACAGGCGGGTGAGCGTCCCCTTCTCAAGGGCAAGCTCGTCTCCCAGTCCATGCGTATCCAGGACCTTTTCGTTGCCACAGACCGGGGCTCGGTGGACAAGACGCAGCCGGATGTTTTGGACCGGCCTGTACCGCTCGACCGGCTGGCTGCTATCGACGCCGAGCTCGAGTTGGATGTGCACGGCGTCTTGGACAGCCCTGTCCCGATCGGCCAGGTCGCTGCCCACGTCAAGCTCACCAGCGGCAGGTTAAGCCTGTCCCCTTGGCGTGGGACCCTGG
>JASJBY010000044.1 GCA_030066245.1 Gammaproteobacteria bacterium | reverse complement strand
TTGCCGGTGACTGGCCGGCCTTTGAGCACGCCCATGTCTGGCATCCCTACGCCGGCATGCCGGCTTCCCCGGTACCGCTACCTGTGGCCTCCGCGCAAGGTGTTCGACTGACCCTGGACAACGGCCGGGAACTGGTCGACGGCATGGCCTCTTGGTGGGCGGTGATTCATGGCTACAACCATCCCGTCCTCAACCAGGCGCTCAGGGACCAGCTGGAGCGTATGGCTCACGTCATGTTCGGGGGGCTTACCCACCGCAGCGCGGCCGAGCTGGCGGCGCTGCTCGTCGAGCTGAGTCCTGAACCTTTGCAGCATGTCTTTTTCTGCGACTCGGGCTCCGTAGCTGTGGAGGTGGCCATCAAGATGGCTCTGCAGTACTGGCAGGCGCGGGGCGAGCACCAGCGCCGGCGACTGCTGACGGTGCGGGGCGGCTACCACGGTGATACCTTCGGCGCCATGTCCGTCTGCGATCCGGTGACCGGCATGCACCACCTGTTCCAGGGCATGCTGCCGGCGCAGCTGTTCGCGCCCACACCGGACTGCAGCAAAGACGCGGATTGGGACGAGGAGCGGATCGCCGAGCTGCGATTACTGCTGGAGCGGCACCACCAGGAGCTGGCCGCGGTGATAATCGAGCCCTTGGTGCAGGGGGCCGGCGGAATGCGCTTCTACTGTGGCGCTTATCTGCGTCGCCTGCGCGAGCTGTGCAGCGAGCATAACGTCCTGCTCATCCTGGACGAGATTGCCACCGGCTTTGGGCGCACCGGCAGCCTGTTCGCCTGCCAGCAGGCCGCCGTTGACCCGGACATCATGTGTCTCGGCAAGGCTCTGACAGGGGGCTACATGAGCATGGCGGCCACCCTCACTACCAGCGAGGTGGCGGGGGCCATCAGCCGCGCGGGGCCGTTCATGCACGGTCCTACGTTCATGGGCAACCCCCTGGCGTGCGCCGTGGCCTGCGCCAGCGTCCGCTTACTCCTGGACAGTCCATGGCCGACCCGCATAAAGCACATCGAGGCCCGCCTGCGCCGCGGGCTCGAGGTGTGTCGCGACCTGCCGGGGGTGCGGGACGTCCGCGTCTTCGGGGCTATCGGGGTGGTGGAGCTGAGCGAGCCCGTCGACATGGCCTGGATACAGCCGCGCCTGGTGTCGCGCGGCGTGTGGCTGCGGCCTTTCGGCCGCCTGCTGTACACCATGCCGCCTTACGTGATCGGAGACGAGGACCTGGACAGAATTACCCGAGCCATGACAGAGGTCGTTGCCGAGAACGCAGACCGATGAAGCGGTGGTGCGTGGGTGTGTTTACCGTGATCCTCCGGGAGCCCCCGGCCAGCTGCGGATGGTCACCGTCAGGTCCCCTTGTCGGCACGGGTGAACGCTATTCTTGCGGACCCGGTGGGTCCCTTGACCGATGGCCCCGACATGCGCGATAAGCTGGTCGCGGAGGGGAATGCCGATCACTCAGAATCTGGCCGGGAGAGCGCATGGACAACGAAGAGTGGCTCGCCAGGCTGCGCGATGACATCGTATTCGAGGAGACACTGCTGGGCCAGGCGCTGACCTTTCATGCCACCTGGGGATTGTTCTCTCCGCGGGAGGTGGATGACGGTACGCGACTGCTGCTCAGACATGTGGACGTTGGCGAGGGGGATGAGTGTCTCGATCTCGGCTGCGGCTACGGGCCCATCGGCATCGCCCTGGCCAAGGCCGCGTACAAGGGCAGGACTCTGCTGGTGGACAAGGACTTCGTTGCCATCGAGTACGCGCGAAAGAACATCGCAGCCAACGGCCTGAGTAACTGCCAAGCCATGCTGAGCAACGGCTTTCGGGAAATAGACGATCGTTGCTTCGACGTGATCGCATCAAACGTGCCTGCGAAGGTGGGCAAAGAGCTGCTTCAGCTCCTGCTGCATGATGCCCGCGGTCACCTCAAGCCTGGTGGACGCCTGTACGTGGTCACCGTTACCGGACTGCGGCGTTTCATGGAAAAGCACATGCGGGCGGTGTTCGGCAACTATGAGAAGTGCAAGCAGGGAAGCCACTATACGGTTGCTGTGGCGCGCAAGGCAGATTGAACCACCATGACCATCGGACTGAACGAGTATCGGAACTGCGGCCCACTAGGCCAGCCGGCGAAGACTCGTGCTGCTGACTGCCGATTGCGACCCGCCCGCCGTTACTCGAATTAGCCGACGACCAGCGGGGCTGCCATCTCGAAGCGCGGCCGCGGTGACGGGTGCCGTGCTGGTCGAAGCCTCGGAATAGACCAAGCCGTTGGCCTCAAAGTCGCCATTTCCTCTGCCTCGGTGACGCTGCCAGCAGAATATTTCCCATTCGGTACAGAGACTTACCGGAAGTGCCGACGCCGGCGTGACGCGCCTTTGCCCGCAACTAATGCGTGTTAATACAGAATAATATTATTAGATACTGGTATTTTTCCTGGTTAGACGGAGCACAGTCATGGCACGGCACAGATACGTCGTGGCAGGCGCAGGCTTTGCGGGTATTACTCTTGCCAACCAGCTCGAGCGGGCTGCAAGAAAGCACGGCGTTTACCTTGAGATAACCTTGATTGGACAGAAAGAGAAGATTCTCTACCAGCCGGGATTGCTGTTCGCTCCCTTCGGCAAACGAGGCTATCGCAACGAGGCAGATCTCACCTGGCCGGTGCGACGGTTCTTGCGTCGCGGTATCCATTTCGTGCGGGACAAGATCGTGGCATTCGAGCGCGACGCCAAAGAAGTGATCACGGAGAGCCGCGGCCGATTCTCTTACGACACCCTGGTGGTTGCGCTCGGGACACGCCTCGCTGTCTCAGACGACGAGGTGTACGGCCTCGCATAGGCCATGGATAAGGATGGCCACGTTGGCGGCTTCTACTGCCCTGAGCGTGCTTTCGCGTTGCGGGAGAAACTCGATCAGTTCAAGGGCGGAAAGTTCGTCGTCGACGTTGCTGCGCTACCGGTCAAGTGCTCGGTGGCCCCTCTGGAGTTTGCACTGCTGGCAGACGAGCTTTTTGCCCGTCGCGGTATCCGTGCGGACAAGGAGATCACCATCGTCACACCACTCAGTGGTGCCTTCACGAAACCGGTATGCAACGACCTGCTGAGTGACATGCTAGAGGAAAGGAATATCTCGGTGGTCCCGAACTTCGAGCTCATGGAAGTTGACTCAGCGGGTCGGCGTCTGGTCTGTCCGGACAATACAGAAGTTCCATATGACCTGGCGGTGATTATTCCTCCGCACGATGGCTCGCCTCTGGTTGATGAGGCGGGCTTGGGAAACGAGCTGGGCTACGGGCGCTGTGACAAGCACACCCTGCAGTCGCTGGTGGACCCTGACATTTACTTCCTCGGCGACATCGCTGACGTACCGACCTCGAAGGCGGGTAGCGTCGCTCACTTCCAGGCTGAAGTGCTCGTCGAGCAGTTCATGGCCCGATTGACCGGGCGGAAGGCGGTGCTCCAGCGCGATGGGCACGCCAACTACTTCATCGAGACCGGGTGGGGCAAGGCTCTGCTCATCGACTTCAACTACGAAACCCAACCGGTCCCGGGCACGTTTCCACTACCGGTGCTGGGCCCCATGAGTCTGCTCAAGGAGACCAAGCTCAATCATCTCGGCAAATTGATGTTCAAGTATGTCTATATCTGGCTGCTGCTGGGAATGCCGATCCCGCTGGTTGGTGCGAAGATGAGCACATCGGGGAAGGAGCTGCAGATACTGGAACAATACCGGTAAGCGGCTGCGGCAACTTCGAAAGCCCCTCCTGCGAGGGGCTTGGCACGTCCGGGGTGTCTGCCCGGCCAGGGCCGTCTCAGTGAGCGGCCCGTGGCTCGCGCCGGTACGGCCCCCAGCGCGAGTGCTAAACCGTGTATCACGGATGCCGACACCCGTAGCCTCAACGGCGATGCGGGTTGTTGCCCAAGAACCCGGCCTGGTGTTTGCGGCTGCGCCTGCGCCGCCGGCTCAGAGTGCACCGCCGACGAACCAACCGTGCCCGGGGAGGTCGACGCTCTACGTTGGGCAGGTATCCGCAGGAGGGGAAGCCACTCGCGCCTGCTCATAGTGTCAACGTCAGAAACGTGAGGCGCGTCCATAGCGTGGGGTCCGGTGCCACCGGCCTCCAGCAGCCTCTGAATCTCCTTTAACCGTCCATGAAAGACAAACACTGGGGCATGGCCCGATCGCTGTGGATGTACTACGGCATACCCTTCCGCGGTGCCCGCCTGAGCCGTTTCTATGCCGAGTTCATCCCGCCGGGTAGCCTGTGCTTCGACATCGGCGCGCATGTCGGAAGTCGCATACGGGCCTGGCGTAAGCTGGGTGCGTCAGTGGTGGCCGTGGAGCCGCAGATCGATTTCGTAGGTGTCCTAGAGAAGCTGTACGGCGGCGATTCGAACGTGACTGTCATTCACGCTGCCCTCGGCGCCGCCGCGGGCGAAGCGACCCTAATGGTGAGCGAGCGGACTCCCACGGTCACTACCCTGTCACAGGAGTGGATCGACGAGGTGCGCCGGGACCCGAGCTTCCGGGGCGTGAACTGGGATTCGGGGGATACTGTACCCATGACCACCCTGCAGTCCTTGATCGATTCCTACGGTGTTCCGGCGTTCGTCAAGCTGGACGTGGAGGGCTATGAGGCCAACGTCCTGCGCGGCCTCGCTACGCCGCTGCCCTGCCTCTCCTTCGAGTATCTGCCGGCAGTCCGCCACGTGGCGCTGGAGTGCGTGGATCGGCTCACCGAACTCGGCGACTACCGGTACAACTGGTCAACGGGCGAGAGCCATCGGCTCGAGCGAGCCCAATGGTGCGATGGCCATGCCGTCCGCGGTTTCATCCATGATTTGTCGACGCCGGCCGGATCCGGCGACATCTATGCCCGCCTCCATTGCAGCGCGTGAGCCTTGCAGCATTTTCATTCTCAGGCGCCTTTGCGCCAGCGTCGCCGACCGGCCTGGCCATGCGATTCATGCGTAAGCCGCTACAGGCGGGGAGTGAACGCAGCCACCGGAGCATCGGCCACAGCAGCAGAGTCGCCGCGGCAACGCGGAGCTAAGGCGTTTGCGGGAGCAGGCTTCAGCCTACGATCCGAACAGGTGCAGGCGCTGATCCTCGTCCACGAGAAACGGCAGGGTCTTTCCGGCCGTGATCCAGGCCACACCAAACGCCGTAAGCGCAATGGCTTCCACCCAGTATATAACAGCGATCTTATCGACCGTTTCCCTGTCCAATGCCAGCACGGCAACCAGGCCGATCACCATCACGGCCACCATGACAATGCCGCAAACCAGATAGATCTTGCTGCGCCGGCCGCGCTTTCCGGGCTGGCCCTTGGTTTTCTTGCGAAAAGGGCCCAGACAGAAGAACGCGAGAATGGAGAACAACACCACGGCCGAGACCGTGTGAACGATGGCCGCCGGGCCTGTTTCGCAGGTCTCGCAGGCCGTCGGAAACAGGGCGACGAGCACGGCAGCGATGGACGCGATTTTGCTTGTGATGGTCTGCGGCAGCGTGTGGCCGTTATAGGCCCAAAGGAACGCGCCGACGACGAAGAGCAGGCCGACAAACACGTCCTGGGCGTCCGTGTAATAAGACGCACTCACCGAGGGCAGTAGCTTCAAGGCGATGATTGTGACCAGTGGCGCCAGTGAAAAGGCGATGATACCCATGAGCAGGCGCAGCGCCCGGTAGTCGAACACCGGATTTCGGGTCGTGGCGGTCATATTCCCTCCCTTTTAAATCCCTGTGGATTCGTCTGATTTCCATGAAATTACGCGACAGGCCGTGGAGCCCGCATGGCAATGCGTCGGGGCACATTCCGGCGGCGGCTAGTCATTTGCGATCGAGTCTACAGCGCTGTTCGGAGGTGCGCTACCGACGGGTGCGGCCGGGGCGTGGGCATAGAAAGGCGCTCGCAGTCCTTTGACGTTCATGGGACGGGTTGTGGCAAGGCCGTGATCCCTTCCGGCACACGCATGCGCGACTCGAGCTGAAGCGTCATTGGGGAGGGATGCCGGTCACAGGTTCCGAAGCGGACCGGTCGGCTCAGTAGGGTAGGTTCTCGGCTACATGCTGCCGTATCCATCTGGCAAGACAGCAATCCCCCGGATGCCAGAACAGTTTGCATGCCGAACGCTGCAGGTCTATTAACTTCAGTAGGGGCTGAAAGAGGAGGACTGGTCATGGCAATCTCCAAAACCCTGCAAGACTATCTGGCCGGGCAAGGCGTGCACTACACCGTGCATTCCCATCCCCGCACCATGGACAGCTCGCATACCGCTCAGGCGACCCATGTTCCCGGCGATCGGCTGGCCAAAGCGGTCATGCTGGAGGACGATGATGGCTATGTGATGGCGGTGGTCCCGTCCAGCCATCGGGTGTCACTGGGTCAGATTCACCATCAGCTGGAGCGCCGCCTGGGTCTGGCCACGGAGGGCGAGCTCAAAATTCTTTTTCCGGATTGCGACCTTGGCGCCATTCCACCCTTGGGCGGCGCGTGGGGCATGAACACCTGCGTGGACGCGGCACTATTGGACCAGCCGGAGGTATGGTTCGAGGCGGGCGACCACGAGGCCGTGTTGCGCGTATCTGGCAGTCAGTTCCGCACGCTTATGGCGGGAGCGACGGCCGGGCATTTCAGCAGCCACACCTGATGGCAAAGCCCGGGTCGCAGACTTGCGGCCCGTGAGTGAGGTTACACGCGGCATGCCGTGAGCTCCGCAGCGCCAGCTTGGCGGATAGCCGCAAACGGACCGTTCCTCTCGCCACGAACACGTGGTGGCAGGGGGATAATGGTTGCCGGAGCAGTAGCGGCCTGCAGGCAGCAAACCGACCTTTCGGTGCACCCGGGATGGGTTAAGCCTTCGCGGTGGGGGCCATACCGGCACGAGCCGCCGGGGCACGCCGTGAATAACTCCCTGTGCGCCCGACGGCCGCTATCCCTGCGGCCGTGGGCCCCGGCCACTCATGCCTAACCGAACACCAATTCCTCTCGGCGCCCGCCTGAAGGTGTTGTCAGCTTGAGACGAAGCGAACAACGTCGGCCAGTTCGAATGGGTAGTAGTCCTCGTTGTTCACCAGAGCCTCGCGGCTGAAGCCCTCCCGGTACTTTTCACTCCACCAGCCCTTGCGTTCCTTGGATACGCAGGGGTCGGGATTCCACCCGTGCGGAAGCTGGAGGAAACTGTGTTTGCTGCACGAGAGCATGGCGCCGAAGACTTCCATCAGGATGGCCGAGCCTACGGGACCAAGACGTTCCCCCTGATTGTTAATCTCCGATTCACGCAGGATGTAATAGAACAAGGGCGTCGCCGTGCGCAGCGGTGACTTGTGGTTCTTCTCGAGACGGTCCAGCAAATGCCAGCCGGGCAGATCGTTGAGGGCGAGATTAATATTGGGATTGACCGGATATCCTTTTCCAGCCAGCTCCGCGGCAACCGCCTGACCCGAGGGCAGGCGCAAAGAGCTGCCGCGCAAAAGATTGCGGAACGCCAGGGCTCGGTCGTTCGGGTTGTTGCTGTTGACCACGGGACGGGGCATGTCCTGTATCTCGTTCGCCAGCAGCGTGTCAATGGCCTTGGCCATGCGCGGGCGAATGCAGTCCTCCACGTCCAGCAGATAGCGCCAGTCGAGGCTCAGCTCGGCAGGCAGCTCGCTGAACCCCTCGGTACCGAATTCCTCGGCGAACAGCTCCACATCCAGCATCTGGTGATTGACCGCGTAGCTGGAGCGGACCATGGTATGACCGACCCGGTAGGCGGCGACCGAGAATTCCACCGGCATGTTCAGCTTGCCGTGGCTGTCCGGCTTATGGAAGAAGGGAAACGAGGCATTGCCGGTGACCAGCTTTTCAGCAGCGAATCTGTACACCGCGGGATCACAAAGTCGCTTCAGGAAATCGAACAGGACGAGCCACTGATAGTGATAGCGCGCCTGCTTCTGGGCTTCTTCGAAACGGTCGAATTCTGCGCTGCCGGCTTCCTGATAGACGCGTTCGTTGAACAGTTTGTTGTGGAACCGGTGAAACAGGAGCTGCATCTGGGCCACGAAGATGTTCTCGTCGTTGCGCGGGTCACCGATCAAGGCACTTCCGGTGGGGGAGCGCGCGAGATCGTAGCCATTCGGGTGAACCGCGATGCGTCCGGGGCGGTCGCCGTCATAGATGTGCGGACTGGCTTCAGGGCCGAAACCATAGACGCAATCCAGATCCAGGGTCGGCGTGCGGATGTTGGGCAGCTTGGCGATGGCATCGTCGGATGCCTGCTGCACACGCAGGCTGGAGGTCACGTCAAGAGTGATGTCGTGGTCGATGAACTGCGCGAAAAATATGTAGCCACTCGGAATCGAGGAGTCGTTGGAGGTGCCGTCGAAATCGTGCATGAGACCCCCAGGTCCGCCGATGATGGCGGCCTGTTCCTCGCTTAAGGTCACCGGCGGCAGGCTTGGGAAGAGCTTGCTGAAGTGGGACGCGGCTAGATGCGAACAGCCTCTGGAAGCCTTGGACACGCCGTGATGAGCAATGGGACACCCGGTCATTGAAGAATCCTCCCTGTGGATTCGAGAGTAAGTACACTGGTTGTTTCGCCAGCGATTCCAGCACTGCCGGCGCGGGCCGCGACGCGTTCCGGCGGCTGCTCCAGGTGGCCTGGCGCTGACATACTCAGCTTAGTGACGCAGGCACCATCAGGTCAGCGCAATTTGTCACACGTCATCGAGGGAATTATTCACATTCTGACAAGCCCATGGGTCTGGCGGGCGAGTTTGCTGCTGCTCAGCTCGCCAGTCGTCGCCAGTAGGTGGGGCGCCAGTAATAGAGCACGGTCGTGTCGTTCAACGGGTAGGTGTCCGCATAGTCAATGCCGCGCTGGGGCTCCTCGATGTTATCCCTGTTGGCATCAAGCTGCCGCCAGCCGGCGTCGCGAACTTCTCCTTCCAGAGGCCTTCGGGTCAGGCCCCGCTTCTTGCGCACGGCGACCCCGCAGTCGGCGTAGCTTTTCTGGGCGCTCTCCAGAGAGAGGGCATTGGCGCTGCCGGCCATGCGGGGGAAGCGCAGCTGCGCCAAATCATCCTCCCAACCGCACACGGGGCACACCTCGTGGTTGCCCGGTGCGTGGTCGAAAACCTGATAGCCGCAGCAGGGACAGGGGTAACGGTCAGGAAAGGCGTGGTGACCGAAGAGCATGCGCCTATCTAAACATAAAGGTGCGACAGCCACAAAACCCGAATGGTCAGCGGTTGGAATGGTGTCCGAGTAAACACAAAGGGGCGCTCAAGCGCCCCTTTGTCCAGTCGCACTCGGTGAGGACTCAGTTGACCCGCGGGTCCAGATCGCCGCTGGAATAGCGGTCGGTCATGGCTTCCAGACTGAGAGTCTTGATCTTGGAGGCGTTGCCTGCAGTGGCGAAGGACTCGTAGCGGTCCACGCAAATCTGCTTCATGGCCTTGGTGGCTGCCGCCAGATACTTGCGCGGGTCGAAGTTCGCCGGATTCTCCGCCAGGTGCTTGCGGATGGCGCCGGTGGAAGCCATGCGCAGATCGGTATCGATGTTCACCTTGCGCACGCCGTGCTTGATGCCTTCCTGGATCTCTTCGACGGGCACGCCGTAGGTCTCACCCATGTCGCCGCCGAACTCGTTGATAATGGCGAGCCAGTCCTGGGGCACCGAGGAGGAGCCGTGCATCACCAGATGGGTGTCCGGTATGCGGGCGTGGATCTCCTTGATGCGCTCGATGGCGAGGATGTCCCCGGTGGGTGGTCTGGTGAACTTATAGGCGCCATGGCTGGTGCCGATGGCGATGGCCAGGGCGTCCACGTGGGTGTCCTTGACGAACTGAGCGGCCTCCTCCGGGTCCGTGAGCAGCTGTGAATGATCCAGCTTGCCCTCCGCACCGGAGCCGTCTTCCTCCCCAGCCATGCCCGTTTCGAGGGAGCCCAGGCAGCCCAGCTCGCCTTCCACAGAGACGCCGCAAGCGTGGGCCATGTCCACCACCTGCCGGGTGACACGCGCATTGTAGTCATAGGACATGGGCGTCTTCATGTCCTCGCCCAGGGAGCCGTCCATCATGACCGAGCTGAAGCCGAGCTGGATGGAGCGCTGGCAGATGGCAGGCGAGGCACCATGGTCCTGGTGCATGCAGACCGGGATGTGCGGCCACTCCTCAATAGCGGAGAGGATAAGATGACGCAGGAAAGGGGCGCCCGCGTACTTCCGCGCTCCGGCGGAGGCCTGAACGATCACCGGGCTGTCGGTCTGGTCGGCCGCTTCCATGATAGCGCGCATCTGCTCCAGGTTGTTGACGTTGAAGGCCGGCACGCCATAGCCTTGCTCGGCGGCGTGGTCCAGCATCTGACGCAGGGATATAAGGGCCATATCGTGATCTCCTTGGGTTCGTCTCGTGTCTAGTGGGTGTCTGGGGGGACTTTGCTCGGATCCCCGACCTGTAGGATCTTCATCAGGTTCGTGCCGCCTTTTATTCCTTTCTGGTCGCCCTTTGTGATCAGGACGAGATCACCGTCCCGTACCGTGCCGCGCCGCAGCAGTTCGTCCAGGATCTCCTTGTTGGCGACCAGAATATCGTCCGTGGAGAGCGCGAAGCTGACCGGGTAAACGCCCCGGAAAAGTGTCACTTTTCTACGCGTCGAAACGTGGCGCGTCAAGGCGTAGATGGGAATCCCGGAGCTGATGCGGCTCATCCACAGGGGCGTGTCCCCCGATTCCGTCAGCGCGGCTATGGCGGTCACGTGAAGATGGTTGGCCGTGTACATGGTAGCCATGGCGATGGCTTCGTTGATGGACTGGAAGTCCGTGCCGATACGGTGAGAGGACGTGCGGGCCTGATGCTGCTTCTCGGCCTCCCGGCAGATCCGATCCATGGCCGCGACGGCCTTGTCGGGGTACTTGCCGACGGCTGTCTCCGCTGACAGCATGACCGCGTCGGTGCCGTCCAGCACGGCGTTCGCCACGTCGAAGACTTCCGCCCGCGTAGGGATCTGGTTCTCGATCATGGACTCCATCATCTGGGTCGCCGTGATGACCACGCGATTGCGTTCTCGCGCCAGGTGAATGAGGCGTTTCTGGATTGGCGGCAGGCTGGCATCGCCCAGCTCCACCCCCAGGTCACCGCGGGCAATCATGACGGCGTCAGAGGCTTCGAGTATCTCTTCGACGCTGTCCAACGCTTCCGCGCGCTCGATCTTGGCGATGATTCCCCCGTTTCCGCCGGCGTCGCGGAGGATGGCGCGCGCCTCCTCCACATCGGCTGCGCTGCGGGGAAAGGAGATGGCAACGTAATCGGCTGCCATCTCGGCCGCGGAGCGGATGTCCAGCCGGTCCTTGTCGGTCAGCGCGGTGGCGGAAAGGCCGCCTCCCTGCCGGTTAATGCCCTTGCAGTCGGACAGGTCCCCGCCGACGACAACCCGGCATTCGATGCGGGGTCCGATGACGTCCTCTACCCAGAGCACGACTCGACCGTCGTCCAGAAGCAGCGTGTCCCCCCGATTGACGTCGCTGGGAAGCGCCTTGTAGGTAATGCCCACCTGGGCATCGTCACCTTCCCCGGTGGCGCAGCTGGCGTCGAGCGAAAAGCGGCCGCCTTCCTGCAGGAGGACTCTGCCCTCCCGAAACCGTTCGATGCGGATTTTGGGACCTTGTAGATCCACCAGCACGCCCACCTGGCGGCCGTGAGCGCGGGCGCGGTTGCGCACCGTCTCGGCGCGTTCCCGCTGGATGTCGCCGCCCTCATGGGAGAAGTTGAGGCGAACCACGTCCACGCCCGCCTCGATGAGACGATCCAGGGCCCTGGAATTGTCCGTCGCCGGCCCCAGGGTGGCGATGATCTTGGTTCTCCGCAGCATACGCGAGCAGGGTCAGGTGCCGCTGCGGTCTTTAGCTGCCAGCCCGCTTTTCCAGCATGGCCACGGCCGGCAGCTTCTTGCCCTCCAGAAACTCCAGGAAGGCGCCGCCGCCGGTGGAGATATAGGAGATCCGGTCCGATATGCCATACTTGTCCACCGCGGCCAGGGTGTCACCGCCGCCGGCGAT
The DNA here is from genome assembly GCA_030066245.1 of Gammaproteobacteria bacterium. Taxonomy (GTDB): domain Bacteria; phylum Pseudomonadota; class Gammaproteobacteria; order JAABTG01; family JAABTG01; genus JASJBY01. The sequence goes on along the minus strand of JASJBY010000044.1, from coordinate 2,609 downwards.
GGAGAACGCGTCCGAGTCGGCGATGGCGTTTCCCAAGGCCTGGGTTCCCGCACCGAACTGGTCGAACTCGAAAACGCCCACCGGACCGTTCCAGACCACTGTGCCGGCAGCCTTCATCATGTCCGCGTAGCTGGCGGCGGTCTCCGGGCCCACGTCGAAAATCATGTCGTCGTCGTCCACCTGGTCGACCTTCTTCACCGTGGCCTGCGCGGCTTCGGAAAACTCCTTGCCGACAACCACGTCGGTGGGGACCGGGATTTCCCCTCCTTTGGCCTTGGCGGCCTCCATCAGGCGCGTGGCCTCGGGTATCAGGTCGTCTTCGCACAGCGACTTGCCCACGTTGTAGCCGGCGGCCGCGATGAAGGTGTTGGCGATACCGCCGCCGGGGATAAGCTGATCCACGACCTTGGACAGAGAGTCCAGCACCGTCAGCTTGGTGGAGACCTTGGAGCCGCCGACGATGGCCGCCATGGGTCGGGCCGGGTTGTCCAGCGCCCGGCCAAGCGCGTCCAGCTCAGCGGCGAGCAGGGGGCCGGCACAGGCCACCTGCGCGTGCTGACCCGCGCCGTGGGTGGATGCCTGAGCCCGGTGGGCGGTGCCGAAGGCATCCATGACGTAGATGTCGCAGAGTGCCGCGTACTGTTTGGAGAGGTTCTCCTCGTTCTTCTTCTCGCCCTTGTTGAAACGAACGTTCTCTAGCAAAACCACGTCGCCGTCGGCCAACTCGGGCGCGGCATCCAGGTAGTCCTTTATCAGGCGGACCGGTTTGCCGAGGAGTTCTGACAGGTGCTCCGCCACCGGCTGCATGGAGAACTCATCGCTGTACTCACCCTCGGTCGGACGGCCCAGATGGGACATGAGCATGACCCGGCCCCCCGCGTTCACGGCGTGTTCGATAGTGGGCACGGAAGCGCGTATGCGCTTGTCGGAGCTGACCTTGCCGCCTTTGACGGGTACGTTAAGGTCTTCACGGATGAGCACGCGCTTCCCAGCGAGGTCGAGATCGGTCATCTTGATTACGGACATGGTGTTCTCCTGAAGACAGACAAAAAATCAGCGTCTGCCGCTGCGCGCCGCACACGCGCCAGCATCCGTCGCCGCGGCGGCCGGGCCTTCGCAAGTGCGGGATGAGTTCAAGCTGGTTCTCGCCAAACGCCTTTCAGCCATGAGGGACAGATCGACAGGGAGGGAATGGCAGGTGGCGGGCGGGACGAGCCCGTCCAAACCACCTGCTCGGCGCGACCTAACGCTACTTACGCATTCATGAGCGCGACGGTCGTATCCAGCATCCTGTTGGAAAAGCCCCACTCGTTGTCGTACCAGGAGCAAGCCTTGACCAGATTGCCGTTGGAGACACGGGTCAGGGTGGCGTCGAAGTTGGACGTGGTGCTGGTATGGTTGAAGTCCATGGAAACCAGCGGTCCGTCGCTGTAGGCGAGGATTTGGCCGTCGGCGGCGTCCTTCATGATCTGGTTGATCTCCTCGACGCTGGTATCACGGGCCGCCTCGAACACCAGGTCGACGATGGACACGTTGATGGTCGGCACACGAATGGCGAAGCCGTCGAGCTTGCCGTTGAGCTCCGGCAGCACCAGGCCGACGGCCGCGGCCGCGCCGGTCTTGGTCGGAATCATGGACTGGGTCGCCGAGCGCGCACGGCGCAGATCCTTGTGGAACACGTCCGTCAGCACTTGGTCGTTGGTGTAGGAGTGGATGGTGGTCATCAGGCCCTTCACCACGCCGATCTTATCGTGCAGCGGCTTGACCATTGGCGCCAGGCAGTTGGTTGTGCAGGACGCGTTGGAGATGACCGTGTCGGATGCTTTCAGCACGCCTTCGTTAACACCGTAGACCACCGTGGCGTCCACGTCCTTGCCGCCCGGTGCTGAAATGATCACCTTTTTGGCCCCTCCGGTCAGGTGGGCGGAAGCCTTTTCCTTGCTGGCGAAGAAGCCCGTGCATTCATGCACCACATCGACGCCGAGTTCTCCCCAGGGTAGCTTGGACGGGTCACGCTCGGCCAGTACCTTGATGCGGTCACCGTTGACGACCATGGCGTCACCGTCCACGGAGATGTCGCCCGGGAACTTGCCGTGGGCGGTGTCGTACTGGGTCAGATGAGCATTGGTGTTGGCGTCACCCAAATCGTTGACGGCCACAATCTGAACGTCGGTGCGGCCGGATTCGTATACCGCACGCAGCACGTTACGGCCGATACGACCGTAGCCGTTGATAGCAACTTTAATAGCCATGCGTCTGGAACTCCTTGCCTGATCAGTGGTGATGAGAATATCGCGGCGGCGGGAGCGGGCTCCACGCTGCCGACGATGGGTCTAAATGACTTCCTCCACGGCTTTCACCACGTTATCCACGGTGAAGCCGAAGTGCTTGAACAGCTCGCTAGCCGGAGCGGACTCGCCGAAGGTAGTCATGCCGATGACCTTGCCGTGAAAGCCCGTGTATTTCATCCAGTAATCCGGAACGCCGGCCTCCACGGCAACACGGGCGGTTACTGCGGCGGGCAGCACCGACTCCCGGTAGCTTTCGTCCTGGGCGTCGAAGACGTCGGTGGAGGGCATGGACACGACCCGAACCCTGCGGCCCTTGGC